>CAYZID010000005.1:0-22878 GCA_964478315.1 uncultured Myxococcales bacterium
GCTACCTCACACAGGTCCTCACCGGCCCTCGACCCTAGAACTCGATTGCCCTGGCCTCCCCGGGCGCACGTGGGTGTCGCTCTTGAGCGCCACACCTGATGACATGGCTCGCGAGGAGGACCTGCCCGCGCCCGGGGGCCGCTCGATGCAATCCTGGCTGGGCACCGCCCGGGGCCTGTACCGCCTGCTGCAGCGCGAGACGGCGGACGAGCGGAGGGCACCGGGGACGACCGCGGTCGATGGAGCCACCTGGGACCGGCTTCCACCGCTGTCCGTCCTCCTGGCGAAGCGCGGGGACATCCTGCCCCATCGGTGGGCCTCCCCCATCCTTTGGACCACGACGCGATTGGGACAACCGAGGCGGGGCGAGTGTCCCGAGGAGGACGCGGAGAGCCGCGGGCTGACCGACGAGCGAAGCCTCCTCGTGCAGGCCCTGGCGGGCGCCTGCCGACCGGGGGCCACGCGCGAGCTCCGGCGCGGGCTCCACGCCTACCTGCTGGTCCGCCACGCCATCCTGGGGAGGATGATCCAGCCAGCCCGAGGCGTCGCCGGGCTGGAGCGTTTCGCACGCGGCTACGTAAGGCCGAGCTGGCGCAAGGTCCGACGGCCGCAGAGTCCCCGCCGAGACCTGCACCAAGCCTGGGAGGCCGGCGGTGTGGGCCACCTAGAGCTGCGCGTCACGCCCGATGATCCCCCCGCCACCTATGTGGACCGGTACGAGCGCGCCCTGCGAGATGACGACCGGGGGGCTCTCCTGCGCGCGGTGAGGCGTCGCCCCGTCGCGGCGCCCACGCTGCCACAGAACGCTCCTCGCTTCATCTTCCACTTCCTGCGGGAGCGCGACGAACGCCCGCCAGGACGCACGGGTCAAGGCGCCGTGGCACTGCGCGTCCCCAGCTTCGAGGCGGTGCGCAGGAGGGTGGACCGCGAAGCCAGCACCTTGCTGGAGGGGCTCCAGGATCCATCCGTCGCGCGCTGGATCGTCGCTCTGGACGTGGCCAACGTGGAGACCGACACGCCGGTGGAGGTTTTCGCCCCGGCCATTCGCGCCCTGCGCAGCCAGCGTCTACCCAGCAGGCGGATCCTGCGCGCCACGGGCCCGGACGCCCGGTTCCGCCCGCCCTGGGGCTGGCTGGGCCTGGCCGTCCACGCCGGGGAGGACTTCCACCACCTGCTGGAGGGGATGCGCCGCGTCCACGAGACCATACGATTCCTGGACATGCGCCAGGGGGACCGGCTAGGCCACGCCTTGGCCTTGGGCATCGAGCCTGAGGCCTGGCGCCAGCGCTGGGGAGGCCGTGCCCATCAAACCTGCCGGGAGCGCCTGGACGATCTGACGTGGCTACTGTGGCGCCAGGAGCATGTCCCGGCCGCCAACGGGACGGCAGCCGAGGTCCTGGCGCGGCTGGGCACCGAGCACCGCCGCCTCACCGCCCATGTCTACGGGACCGCTTCGCAAACCGGGCTCCCCGACCTGCATACGCTGCGCGAAGCCTGGGAACTGCGGCGGTACGACCCGCGGTTCCTGGAGCCACGGAGGGGGCATGGAGGTGGGACGCTCGTGCGTGGAGTCGTCCTGGACCCGCTCGGGGCCATGCGCCACCGCGAGGTGCGGGAGGCGGTCTCGGAAGCCCGGCCGTCCGCGGTCGAGCTGTGGCAACGGGACGTGTGGGACGACGACGTGAAGCGGCGCGGGGGCGAGCCGTTGGTGGTAACGGTCTCGGAGGAGGAAGACGCCCTGCTGCGGCACCATCAGGATAGCCTGCTGCGCGAGGTGGTGGAGCGAGGCATCGCCATCGAGGTGAACCCCAGCTCGAACCTGGCCATCGGGCCGCTGGACCGCATGCGCGACCACCCCATCTTCCGGTGGTTCCCGCCATGGGCCGAAGACCGGCGTCGAGGGGGAGGGGTCCAGGAGCCGCATCCCATGGTGCTGGTGGGTACCGACGACCCCGCCGTGTTTCAAACGGAGCTGGTGCACGAGTACGCCCTGCTCGCCGCCGCCGCTCGCGAACGGCCCGAGTTGGACCGAGATCCCAGGCAGCTCCAAGCGTGGCTGGAGCACCTGCGCCAAGCCGGCAACGACTACCGGTTCGCCCCAACGGGCTGATCCGCGGCGAGCGTAGTGCGCGCGCGCGCTCGCGAAACCACCTGAAATCACGACGTGGCGCATGACTCGATCCGCCCTTGTGAATCCAGCTTCTGGGAGCATGATGGAGGCGTTCGCAACAAGTCCTGACCAGCTCGCAGGTGCACCTCATGCTGTGCCGCACGGCGCAAGGGAGGTCACGATATGGTGTCTGCTGTGGGCAAGATGAAGTTACACCAACGGCGACAAGACGAACGACGCCTACTTCGCCAGGGTTGGCGACCAAGGGATCGTGACGGCCGGCCGGGTGAGAGTGCGGGAGAAGCCGAGTCGAGAGGCGAGGGAGCTGGATACCTTGGAACGCGGAGCATTGCTCACGATGGTCGGACGTAGCGGCGACTGGCTGGCCTGCAAGTACGGACTGCGGGTAGGGTACGTCCCCGACGCGGAGGTCTTGGTGCTGTGAACACGCACGTCATGCTGACTATCGCCTCGCTGATGCTGGCCGTCCCCTGCGCGACCGCCCGAGGCGGCGCGCCCGCTCGGCCCGTGAAGGAGGTGAAGGTGACGCAGATCCCAGAGGCATACGGCGACCGCATCGCCATCCACCCCGACGGCATACGCTTCGCCACCGCGGAAGGCTCGGGCGTGCGCCTCTTCGAGGGGGAGCGCGAAGTGGAGGTCTTCGATCTCGACGATGCCTTCGGGCTCACCTTCTCGCGCAACGGCAAGCGGCTCTACGCTGCGCCCAGCGTCATCGACCTGATGACGCGCAAGGCGCGGGAGCTGCCCAACCCGACGGCAGCCTTCGCGGGCAAGGAGGGCGGCTGGGAGCTCACGGGCGCGGTGATGCCCCCCGACGGCAAAGTGCTGCTCATCGCGGCGTCGCGGGGGGGCGGCGATACAGAAGGGAGTGAGCGCGTGCTGCTGCTCGACCCGATCCGCCGCGCGGTGCTGCGGGACCTCTGGCGCGGCTCCGACCGGCACGCCACGCTCGCGGTCGGCAAGACCTACCTCGCCGCGGCTTTCACCGACATCCTGCTGTGGCGCCGCAAGGGCTCCAAGGGCCCGAGGTCCCTGACTCACCACCGCGCCATGGTCACCGCCCTCACGTTCCACCGTGCCGCCCTGGCCAGCGGGGATGCCACCGGAGCCCTCGCGGTCTGGGACGCGGCCCACGGACGGCTCGTAGCGTCCACGCAGACGGCCCACGCCGGTGACGTCCACGCCATCGCCTGGGACCCGGATGGCAAGCGCCTATGGACCGGGGGGGAGGACGGTCGACTCCGGGCGTGGACACCGCAGCTCAAGCCCACGGGGCCGTCCCTGGCGGCCTTCGATGGCCCGGTCCAGGCGATCGCCGTGGCGCCAGACGGTGCTTCCGTCCTAGTCGCTATCGGCGCCCCAAACCATCGGCTGCTGCGGCTCACGCTGAAGTAGTTCCCACCGAGCGCGGGTCAGTCGTCCCCGGGCGACTCGCACCACCCTCGCTCGCGTCCGCTCGGTCTGGGTTCTGCCTCGTGCTTCCCAAGCACCTCGGCCGTCGGGAGGCGCCCGGGCTCAGGGCGAAACGGCCCGGACATCACCGCCGCCGCAGGCCGCGGCGCTCGCGCGAAGCCCCGGACTGGTGACACCCAAGGCGCGGGCCAGGGCCAGGCGGGCCAGAGTCTCCGCAGCGCGCGCGTCGATCCAGGCGCGGCGGGCAGCGAGACGCCTACGCGTGAACTCCAGGGCGCGCCGCAGAGGAGCGCCACCGCGCGCTTCCGCTTCTCGCAGGGCCCGAGCAGCCCGCTCCAGGGCGGGCAGCACGGCGCGCTCGATCACCCGTCGCCGCCGCTGCGCCGCCCGCAAGCGCCCCAACGCCTCGCGCACGTCCGCCGCCACGGCCTCGACGGCCGCTCGCTCCTCCTCCTCGGCCGCCGCCAACCGCGCCCGCGCCGCGCGCGCCGCCGCACCTCCCCACCCGAACAACGGCACGCCGAGGCTCACCGACACCCCCGCGTCGGCCAGAGCCGGCGCCACCCGCCCAGGCGCCGAGGGCCACCCCGTCGTCGTCACTACCCGCCCCTGGACGAACCGAAACCACGGCCACGCATCCGCCCTGGCCCGATAGAGCCGCGCCCGCGCCTCCTCCACCCGCGCCTCCTCCACCCGCGGTTCGGGGCGGCGCGCGAGCGCCCGCCGAATGAGCGCGTCCGGAACCGCGCCCGGACACGCGCCCGCAACCGCGCCCGCTGCCGCTCCCGCTCCCGCTTCCGCGCCCGCTTCCGCGCCCGCTGCCACGTCCGCTCCCGCGCCCACTCCCGCGCCCGCACCCGCACCCGCGCCCGCTCCCGCTTCCGCGCACGCTCCCGCACCCGCTCCCGCGCCCGCGCCCGCTCCCCCAACCGCTCCCGCACCCGCGCCCGCACCCGCACCCGCACCCGCTTCCGCGCCCGCTTCCGCGCCCGCTTCCGCAACCGCACCCGCACCCGCTTCCGCTCCCGCTGCCGCGTCCGCTTCCGCTGCCGCTTCCGCGCCCGCTGCCGCTTCCGCGCCCACACCCGCACCCGCGCCCGCTTCCGCACCCGCGCCCGCGTCCGCTTCCGCTTCCGCACCCGCAGCCGCTTCCGCACCCGCTTCCGCGCCCGCTTCCGCGCCCGCTTCCGCGTCCACTCCCGCGCCCGCTTCCCCCGCCGGTCCGACCTCCGCGCCCACGAGGCGGCGCAGCTCTCGCTCGGCCCCCTCCACGCGCGCCCGCGCCGCGGCCACGTCGCCCTCTAGCTCGGCAGCGGGCAGGGCCACCGCCGTTGCCTCCAGAGCCGTCTCCACCCCCGCCTCCACGCGCGCCCGCGCCTCCCGCTCCAGGGCTCGGAGGCGCCGTCGCGCCTCCCGCAGCGCCGCCAGCTCCGCCTCGCCCGCCCAGCGACGCACCAAGGCCCGCCCCACCCGCTCGCGCACCCGCGCCGCCTCCCCCTGGGCCCGCGCCTCCAGCTCCGCCGCCCGCGCCCGCGCCTCCGCCGCCCGCGCCGACCGCTCCCACGGGCGCGGCAGCGGCACGCGCACGTCCAGCCGCACGTCCGCCGGCCCCACGTCCCGCCCGCTCGCCTCCGCCGAGGCCGGCGAGCCATAGGACCGCCCCGCGAACCACCGCGGCAGCTCGTACAACCCCACGCGCAGCTCGGGGTCCTCCCAGCGCCACGCCGCCTCCGCCTCCGCCCGAGCCGCCCGCGCCCGCAACCGCAGCGACCGCACCCGCGCGCTCCGCGCCACCGCCCGCCGCGCTGCGTCCGCCGCCTCGACCAGCCGCCCGCCCGACGGCGCCTCCGACGCCTCGCGGCCGCCCCCGCGCGCCCGCCGCGCCTCCTCCCACAGCCGCACCGCCCGCGACGGCGCGCCCAACCCCCCACCGTCCAGGCTCCGCGGCTGGTAGCAGGCGGCGAGCGCCACGGCCAGCCCAACGGCCCACCCAACGCCCGGCGCAAACCCCAGAGGCGCGACTCGGCGGGGCCTCACCGCGGCCACGGCAGGCGCACCCAGCTCCCCCCGGAGCCCCCCTCATCGAAGACGACCATGAGCTGACCGGCCCTCTCGCCCACGGGCGGCGCGAGGCTCAACCCCTCGGGCTTGCGCCCCGGGAAGACGCGGAACCGACGCGCCGTCACCAGAGGCGCGGGCGCCGCGGCCGCCCCATCCGCCCCGAGCGCCTCCGGCGGCTTCTCCACGAACCACAGCGCGCCGTCCTGGGTGTCGGGGTCGTGACCGTCCGCCGTCGTCGCCGCCGTGGCCGCCACCACCAGGCCCCCCGAGGGCAGCGCCAACAGCTCGGCGATGCCCCCCGGAACCTCTCGCCCGTCGGCGCGCACGGTGAGGCGCACCGTGGCCCACGCGCGCAGCCCCGCGTCCTCCAGCCGCCCCGTCTCCACGAGCCGCTCGGGGTGGGCCATGTGCCAGATGAGCGCCCGCCCGTCGGGCGTGAGCGGCCCCTTGAGCCCCAACAATAGCCCGCCGCCCAGGCGCGCCGGCGCCGCCGTCATCCCCTCGATGTCCAGCGCCCGCAGATCCGCCAGCCCCAGCTCCGCGCGAGCCTGGGCCGGCGCCTGGGCCAAGAGGCTCGCCAGCCGCACGACGCCGTCCACGCGCAGGGCCCCGCCCCGGGCCCCCGGCGCGGGCAGGCGCAGGCGGGCGAAGACCTGGCGCGCGGGCTTGCGCTTACCGTGCTTGTTGAAGCTCTGCGAAGACAGGACGTAGAGCGCACCGTCCGGCGTGCGCGCGATGGACTCCAGGTCGTTCACCGCGTCCAGCCCGGCCATGGGCAGGGGGGACGGGTCGGCGGCGCCGTCGTCGCGCAACGTGAACAACCACGGCGCGTGGTCCGTGTCGTCGCGGTCGGTGCCCGTGTCGTCGCTCACCATGAGGTAGCGCGCCAGCTCCGGCACCCAGACGAGCCCCGAGGGCTCGAAGGCGGTCATGGCGCGGAGGATGGGCGGCAACGCGATGGGCTGCGGGGCGCCAGGCGACGGCGCGGGCGGCGCGGAGGCGTGGGCGCGAGGGGCTGCCACGGGCTCCGCGCCTCCGGCCGCGCTGGCCCCCAGGCGCACGGTGAAGGCCTGCCCGGGCACGAGGGCGGCCGGCTGGTCCAGCAAGATGACGGCCTCGCGCCCCCACGCCACGCGCCGCGGGTCGGGCTGGCACCGAGGCGGCAGAGGCGCCACCTGGGCCCCCAGGGTCACGACGTGCCCCCGCAGGGGCGGGCCGCTGGAGGCGTAGCGTGGGCGCAGTTCGGCGGGTGCCCCGGGGGACAGCGCCACGTTGCGCGTCTCGGGGATGCACGCCACCACGCGGTCGGCGGTGGTCGCCACCAACGACACGACGGGCTCACCCGGGGCGGCCACGTCGCCCGGGCGTTTGAGGACGGCCACGACGCGCCCAGCGGCGGGCGCGCGCAGGGTGCGCTGGGCGCGCTGGGCCTCCAGAGCGTCGAGGCGCGTCTTCAGGACCACGCGCTCGGCGCGGAGGGGGGCCAGGGCGGCGTCCACGCGGGTGGCGACCTGGTCCTCGGCGGCCTGGAGGCGGGCGCGCGCGGCGTCCCGCTGGGCGGTGAGGAGGGTCACCTCGGCGGCCGCGGCGGCGGCCTCCTGGCGGGCGGTGGCCAAGCGCACGGCCAGGGCGTCGCCCGCATCGCGCGGGACCAGGCGGCGGGCGGCCAGCGTGGCCTGGTCCTTGGCGCGGGCGGCCAGGGCGTCGCGGCGGGCGCGCAGGGCGCGGCGGCGACCTTGGGCCTCGGTGAGCGCGCGGGCGGCGGCGTCCGCGGCGGCGGCGAGGCGGGCGCGCTGGGCGGCGCTCTCGGCCTGGACGCGGGCGCGCGCGGCGGCCTCGTCGGCCTCCAGGCGGGCGAGCTGGGCCACGAGGGTGTCGCGGCGGGCGTCCAGGTCGCTGGTGTCCAGGGTGGCGAGCACCTGGCCCACGCCCACCTCCTGCCCGGGTGAGACGGCGACGGTCTGGACGCGGGCGGCGCGCACGGCGGCCACGCGGTAGTCCACGCCGCGGGCGAAACCCAGGACCTGCCCGCCGCCGCCCACGTTGCGCCACAGGTAGACCACGGCGGCCACCGTGCCCGCCCACACCAGCACCTGCGCCACGCGGAGCAGCGTTCGACGGGAGATGACGCGTGAGAGGGACACCGTGGGCAGGGCTCCTTTAGATCTCGACCGTGGGCTCTTGGAGGAGCAGGGACACGTCGCGCGCGCCGGGGACGGCCTCCACGGCGCGGACCAGCTCCGCGCGGCGCGTCTGATCGCTCAGGCGGATCTGGTAGGCGTGCTCGGTCTCGGTGCCCTGCCCCACCTCGCGCAAGGTGACCAGGGCGAAGTGACGGGTGTGGTGCCGGAGGACGCGGGCGAGCTCGCTCTCGTCCGTCTCCGCGGGGAGGCGCAGCCGCAGCAGGCCGTCGAACTGGCGCTGGCTGCCGAACTCCGTGGCGCTCAGCAGCAGCGCGGCCGCGCAGAAGATGACCGTGCCCAGGACGGCGGCGGTGTGGGCACGCAGGCCCGAGGCGATGCCGGCGCCCATGGACGCGAAGACGAAGACCATGTCGCGGGGGTCGCGCATGGCGGTGCGGAAGCGGATGATGGCGAGGCTGCCGGCGATGCCCAGGCCGGCGGCCACCGAGTTGTTGATGGCGAGCATGAGCATGGCGGCCACGACGCTGCCCAGGGCGACGGTCTGGACGAAGGAGCGCGAGTAAGACATGCCGCGAAAAGTCCAGACGTAGGTCACGGCGACGGCTTGGGTCAGGGCGAAGGCCAGGAGCAGCGAAAGGAGGACCGTCTCCAGGGTCATGGGATCGCCGCCCGCGCCGCCGAGCAGGGCGTCCAAGTCGGTGCCGCCAAAGGAGGCCAGGAGCGGCGCCGGGAGGGGCATCGTTGGGACGGCGGCGATCACGGGCGCACCCCGCGGGGAACGGCGTCGGGTCCACCGAACCACGCCCGAATGGACGTGCCGTACTTGGAGAAGGACGAGCGGCGCAGGTCCAGCGAGCGCACGAGGCCCACGAGCCACGAGGGGACGGCCCGGGTGAACTTGAGCTCGAGGATGGTGGCCGAGCGGCCGTCCTCCACTTTCTGGAGCCCCGCGTGGTCCATGTGTCTCCAGGCGTCGCGGTGGGGGTGAGACGGGACCTCCAGCGAGAGGTCCCCCATGGGTAGACTACGGATGCGGCGGTCGAACGTAACGCGGGCGTAGTGGTCGATGGTGCTCACCCAGGGCTCGCGCTCGTAGCGGACGAGGGTGATGGGGTGGGCGCCGATCGCGTGGCTGAGCGCCAGGAAGCGCTCCACGGCGGGGCGCTGGGCGGGCTCGACGGGCCCTAGGTCGGCGGCCTCGAAGACGTGGCGCCAGTGCTGGCGCGCCACGCGCCCGCGGGACTTGGAGATGACGTCGCCCACGCGGCGCTTGACCTCGAAGAAGACGGGCGCGGGTCGCGCGGCGGCACGGGGAAGCGGCGCCTCCGCCTCCCGGGACATGGGGAGGTGGGGTGGGTAGGTGCGCACGCGCAGCTTGAAGCGGTCGTGGCGCTCCACGAGGTTGGCCTGGAAGAGATCCCGGTTGGGCGTGTCGAGGTAGAGGCTGTCGATGGTGTAGCGCCCGTCGGGCTGCCGCGCGGCGTGGGGATCGGGCTCGCAGAAGGGGCGAATACGCTCGCGCACGAGGGCGGCGGTGTACTCGTCGATGAGGTACTTGTACTCCCGCCGCTCGATGAGGCTCGCCGTCTGCTGCTGGGCCATCCGAGGCATGGTGGGAGCGCGCCCTCCGGCGTCGGGGGTAGAGCGGGCGGCGGGCCCCCGCGGCACCGCCGGGGGCACCGCGGTGGAGACCACCGCCCACCGCGACAGCGTGCCAGAGGGCAACCGCTCGCGACAACCGGAGGCCCCCCCCCGCCCGAGTCCGCCACCTACTCTGGGATTCGGCCTTGGAGCCCGCCGGTGGGTGGGTGACGCGCTACTTGCAGTCGTCGCCCGTGCAGCTCTTGGTGCACTTGGACTTGGGCGCGCAGACCTGGGTGCAGTCGCCGCCCGGGCAGGTGAGGGTGCAGGTGGCGCCGGCCTGGCACTCCTGCTTGCACTCGCCGCCCGCGCAGCTCAGGTCGCAGGTGCTGCCCGCCGCACAGACCTGGTGGCAGGTCCCACCCGCGCACCCGAACGAGCAGGTCTTGCCGGCGCAGGTGTAGTCGCAGTCGCCCCCCGCGCAGTCCAGCTTGCAGTCCGCGTCGCAGGTCTTCTTGCACTCGCCCGCGGCGCAGGCGTCCGTGGCCGCGGCCACGCCCTGGAGGGCCTTGGCCGCCGCGGCGACGCCCACGCCGGCCTGGTTGGCGGCCTGGACCGCGGCGGCGCCGGCCACCTTGGCCGCATCGGCTCCCGCCTGGCCCGCGATCTTGGCCGCCGCGCCCGCCGCGGCCGCGGCCTGCTGCGCGGCGGCGGCGGCCTGGGCCCCCGCGGCCGCCCCCGCGGCGGCGGCGGCCTTCCCGGCCTCCTTGGCCGCGGCCGCGGCTTGGGCGGCGGCGGCCTGGGCGGCGGCGATCCCCTCGCTCCCCGCCTTCCCGGCCTCCTTGGCGGCCTCCCTGGCGTGGTCGGCGGCCTTCTTGGCGTGATCCGCCGCCGAGGGCTTGGCCCCGCCCTCCTCGGCCTTGGCACCCTCGGCCGCCTTGGCGGGGGCCGCGGTCCCGGCCTGCTCGTTCGGGCTGTCGGTCTTCTTGTCGCAACCCGCGCCCATGGAGGCGAAGGTCAGGCCAGCGACGAGGACGGTGGCGATGGTCGTGAGGCGCATGAGTTCCTCTCCGGGTGTGCGGCTGGGTGTGGGCGACGAACGCGAGGCGAGGACGAACGGTGCGGGTTCGCCAGCGTCGCTGCGTTTGTACGGCGGCATCTTCGCCGGAGAAGGCCTGACCTTCAACCGCCCCGCGTCGCCCGTCTCCCCCCCCCCCGGCCCCCCCCGAGGCCGCCCACGTCTCGACGCCGTGCCCGCGCGATGGTTGACCTGAGGCACGGGTGCGGCTAGGAGGGTGTCGGGATGGTTGGACCGAGCATGGCGCCAGCGACGTGGTTTCAGGCGCTTACGCGAAGAGGGAGCATGCCCTAGCATGTGACCGATGAGCGGAAGTGGCTGAAACCACATGAGCCAGCCAGGCGACGGGAGACGATTCCGACACCCTCCTAGGTCCCTGTACGCCGCCGAGATCCTTTGGTCTCACGCGCGCGAGCGCTGGTCGCCCCCCCGCGACCGCCTCGACACGACGAGTCCTCCCCCCAGAGCACGGCCGGAGATGACGATGCAGAAGACGCACAGCCACCTCACGCCCGCCCGGGGCGTCACCGCCGAGGCGGTGACCCTTGGCCTGGGCCTACTCCTGTCCTTGGGCCTCGCCGCTTGCGACAGCCCCGGGACCGCGAACCCCGTGACGGACACGGCGATCCAGACGGACAACGGGAGCGCCGCGGACACCCCCAGCGGCGACGCGGACGGGGGGCCCACCTGCACGAACGCGTGCGACCAGTCCGGGGCACGCCAGTGCGAAGGCAACGCCGTGGTCACCTGCGCCGACCACGACGGCGACGGCTGCCTGGAGTGGGGCGGCGCCGAGGACTGCGGCGCCGCCACGTGCGACGGGGGCTACTGCGCGCTCCAGTGCGACGGGGCCTGCACGGTCAAGGGGGCCACGCGCTGCCAGGACAACGCTGTGGAGACCTGCGACGACGTGGACGGCGACGGCTGCCTGGAGTGGGGGGCGGGGACGCCCTGCCAGGGGGGCACGGTGTGCTCCAACGGCTTCTGCGCCGTGTCGTGCAGCGACGAGTGCACGGTCAAGGGCGCGCGCCAGTGCTCGGGGTCGAACGGCGTGCAGACGTGCGCCGACTACGACTTCGACGGGTGCCTCCAGTGGGGCGACGTGGAGCCCTGCCCCGACGGCCAGGTCTGCGTGAACGGGAGCTGCGCCACCGAGTGCAGCGACGCCTGTACGGTGGCGGGCGCCAAGCAGTGCTCGGGCACGGGGGCGTGGCAGGAGTGCGGCGACTACAACGGCGACGGCTGCCTGGAGTGGGGCACGGCCGTGGGCTGCCAGCCCGACGAGGTCTGCTCCAACGGCAACTGCGCCACGACCTGCACCAGCGAGTGCTCGGTGCTGGGCGCCACGAAGTGCAACGGCGACGCCGTCCAGACCTGCGACGACACGAACGGCGACGGGTGCCTGGAGTGGGGCACGGCCGTCCCGTGCGACGCCGGGCAGCAGTGCTCGGGGGGCTTCTGCTCGACGACCTGCACCAACGAGTGCAGCGTGGAGGGCGCCAAGCAGTGCGACGGCGGCGGGGTCAAGACCTGCGGCGACGGCGACGGCGACGGCTGCCTGGAGTGGGGCACCGTCGTGCCTTGCGACGCCGGGCAGACCTGCTCCAACGGCAACTGCGCGGCGACCTGCGCCGACGACTGCACCGTGACGGGAGCCAAGCAGTGCGACGGCAACGGTGTGAAGACCTGCGGCAACTTCGACGCCGATAGCTGCCTGGAGTGGGGCACCGTCGTGCCTTGCGACGCCGGGCAGACCTGTTCCAACGGCAACTGCGCCGTGGACTGCACCGACGAGTGCACCAGCGTGGGGGCCAAGCGCTGCGACAGCGGCGGCGTCCAGACCTGCGGCAACTTCGACGCCGATAGCTGCCTGGAGTGGGGCTCGGTGGTCCCCTGCGACCCGGGGGAGACGTGCTCGGACGGCAACTGCGCCCTGACCTGCACGAACACCTGCCAGACCCAGGGCGCCCAGCAGTGCAACGTGGCGGGCACGGCCTACCAGGTGTGCGACGACGCCAACGGCGACGGCTGCCTGGAGTGGGGCAGCGAGGTCCCCTGCGCGGGCACGGACGTGTGCTCGGCGGGCGTATGCGGGGCCACGTGCACGAGCACATGCCCCAGCGACGGCGCCGTGCAGTGCAACGTGGCGGGCTCGGGCGTGGAGACGTGCAGCGACTACAACGGCGACGGCTGCCTGGAGTGGGGCACGGCCGCGCCGTGTGGGGTCACGGCGACCTGTGACGCGGGCGCCTGCGTGGACGTGGCGCCGCCGGCGGCGGTAGTCATCAACGAGCTCCTATACGACGACGCGGGCACGGACGTGAACGCCTTCATCGAGCTGTACGGCGAGCCGGGGCTGGACCTCACGGGCTTCGTGCTGGCGGGCGTGAACGGCGCCAACGGCCAGGACTACAACACGATCGACCTCAGCGGGCAGGCCCTGGGCGCCGACGGCTTCTTCGTCGTGGCGGACGACGGCAGCGACGACGCGGGGATCTTGGCCGAGGCGGACCTGCTCGTGCCCAACGCCGACATGCAGAACGGCCCCGACAGCGTGGTCCTGCGCTGGGGGACGCAGGTCGTGGACGGCGTGGGCTACGGGGACTTCGCGGGCGCGACCTTCGCCGGGGAGGGCAACCCAGCGGTGGACGTGCCCAGCGGGCAGACCCTGGGCCGTGACGCCCAGTCCACGGACACCGACGACAACGCGGCGGACTTCCACGGCTTCACGGTGTGGACGCCGGGCGCCCCCAACGGCGCCGGGAACCAGCCCCCCGTGGCCGCGCTCACCTGCGGGGCCGGAGCCAAGACCGGCCAGGCGGTGTCCTTCGACGCCAGCGGCTCCACCGACGACGGGGCCATCGCCGACTACCGCTTCGACTTCGGCGACGGCGTGATCCAGAGCGGCACGGCGGCGGTCGTCTCCCACGCCTACACGGCGCCCGGGACCTTCACCGTGGAGGTCACCGTCACCGACGACCAGGGGGCCACGGGCGTGGCCTCTTGCCAGGTGAGCATCAGCGACGCCCTGGCCCCCACGGTGGTCTTCGTGAAGCCTGTGGAGGACATCCAAGTGACCCAGGGGTCGGTGGTCCAGGTGACGGTGGACGTGACGCCGGCGGCCGGGCGCTCGGTCACCCAGACCGAGCTGGTCATCGACGGCGCCCCCACGGGCGACGTGGACGACACGGTGCCCTACGAGTTCACCTACACGGTGCCGGCGTCGGCGGCCACCGACAGCACCATCGCCCTCCAGGTGCGCGCCACGGACGACCAGGGCGCCGTGGGGGCCTCGGTGACGCGGCAGCTCTCGGTGAAGAACGACGCGCCGGTGGCCTCGTTCAGCGCCATCATCTCCGGGAACCTGGAGGTCACCGTAGACGCCTCGGGCTCCACGGACACCGAGACGCCCACGGCGGACCTGGAGGTCCGCTGGGACTGGGACAACGACGGGACCTGGGACACGGGCTGGTCCACGGCCAAGAGCCAGACCCACGTCTACGCCTCGGACGGCGCCTACACGATCGCCTGCGAGGTGCGTGACAACGTGGGCCAGACGGCCACCGCCACCCGCGAGGTGAACTTCCAGTCGGTGTTGGACGTCTCGGGGACCATCACGACGACGCTTTGGTACGGCACCGTGAACGTCACGGGGGACGTCGTCGTGCCGGCGGGCGAGACGCTGACCATCGCCCCGGGGACGACGGTGGTCGTGGTCGAGGTGGACCAGGGGGGCGACGGCTACGGCGACTACGGCTTCCAGGTGTACGGGGCGCTGGTCGTCAACGGTACGGCCGACGCGCCGGTCATCTTCACGGTCCTACCGACGATCGGAGCCAAGGATGCCAACTCCTGGGACGGGCTGCACCTCGCTGGCGACGGCAGCGCGCTGACCCACGCGGTGGTGGAGTACGCCACGGCGGGCGTGGACGTGACGGGCGCGACGACGCTGGAGCAGGTGGAGCTGCGCTACAACGAGGTGGGCCTCGAGGTGGGCGCGGGCGGGAACGCCACGAGCCCCGCCGGGCTCTGGGTCCACGACTCCGCGAGCGACGGCGTGCGCGTCCTGGCGGGCGGGACGGCCGACCTCGTGGGGCCGGTCTTGGAGAACAACGGCGGGAGCGGCCTCATGGCGGACAGCGCGGGGCAGCTCACGCTGGCGACCTGCAACGTCTCCAACAACGCGCTGGACGGGCTGCGCCTCGTGGACTCGACCGTGGACATGGACGGCTGCGCCGTGACGGACAACGGCGAGGTGGGCGTGAACCTGCTGGGCTCCACGACGGGCACCGTGACCCACAACCAGATCAAGTACAACGGCTACGAGGGGGTGCGCGCCCTCATCGACGGGACGGGCAAGCCGGTGGTCTACGCGAACTATAACAACATCTTGGGCAACGCCACGGCGGGGAACCTGGTGCTGGAGGACATCTTCCTCATCGCGTCGTCGGGCTACAACTCCACGACCGACGCCAACTCCCCTTCTTGGACCACGCCCAACGGCGCGGCCATCCTCGCCGTGGAGTACACATACTCGGAGACCTCCTCCACGAGCAGCCTCACGGGCGTCTTCCAGACAGCCGCTGGCGGCGCCATCACCAGCGTTACAAGCAACGGGTCCGGCTGGCGGGGTATCGCGAACGCCACCACCTCCTCCATTCGCGCCTACGTGGACGACAACACGAGCTACGGCAGCGCGACGTTGAAGCTGTCGCGCGTCGCCTACGTGGCCGCGTCCGAGGGGCGTCAGGTCGCCGCCGTGGCCGGTGGCGGCGGGCTGGACGCGCGCTTCAACTACCTCGGCGTGTGGCCGGACGTCTTGTCGGCGGTGCGCTTCTCGGAGCCCAGCGAGCTGAACCTCCAGGGCTTCGTGGGGCAGGCCTTCGACGCCACGTGGGACACGGGCATCTACCGCGGCGGGCAGCCCATCGAGACCGACACCACCTGGGACACGGACTTCTACGTGACGGGCGACATCCTGTTGGCCCCCGGGGTCACGCTGACGCTTGGCCCTGGGATCACGGTGCGCTTCGTGCCCACGGATCAGGACGCCGACGGCGTGGGCGACTGGAAGCTCGACCGCGTGAAGGGCTCGCTGGTGGTCAACGGCACCGCCGCGGCGCCGGTGACCTTCACGACGCTGGGGACGGCGCCAGCGGGCGGCGGGTTCCAGGGCGTCGTCGCGCTCGCGTCGGGAGCGGGGGGGACAACGACCATGACCTACGCCACGCTGGACGGGGGCGCCAACGGCTACCGGGCGACGGCGGGCACGACGACCCTGGACCACGTGACGGTGACCGGAGCCGCGGGCGACGGGATCGTGGTGACGAGCAACGAGGCCACGCTGACGGCCAACGCCCTGACCGTCACGGACAACGGCGGCTGGGGGCTCCAAGTGGCAGCCTCCCAACAGGCCCACTCCGTCACGAACAGCACGATGACGGGGAACGCGGCCGGAGCCGTGCGGATCACCGACGCGACGCTCGACCTCACCCAGAGCAACCTCAAGTTCAACGGCTACGGCGTGGTGGTTCGGGGCCAGAGCGACGTCACCATCCAGTCCAGCGACATCCTCTACAACGACCGAGAGGGGCTCTTCGTGGCGAGCAAGGGCTCCAGTTCGCCCGCGGTGGTGGCGACGGGCAACAACATCTTCGGCAACGCGGCCGTGGAGGCGCTCTATCTGGAGACGCCCAGCGGCATCTCGGCGAGCAGCGGCTACAACTCCACGTCCGACCCGTCGAGCGACAACTGGTCTCCGGCGAACGGCGCCCCGGCGCTGTATGCCAAGGCGACCTACAGCGAGACGTCCTCCACGTCGAGCCTCTCCGGCGCCATCCAGACGGACGCTGGCGTAACCCTGATCACGATCGCAACCACGTCCTCCGAATGGTACGACGTGTCCGGCGCGGCGCCCACGGGCCTCAGCGTCTTCGTAAACGACAATACGTCCTACGGCTCCGCGAGCATCTCGCTGGACAGCGTGCTGTCCCTCCAGACGGTGGTGGACTTCCCGCGCCAGACCGAGATGAGCGTCGTCCTCAACAGCGGCACGGTGGACGCCACGGGCAACTACTGGGGGACCTTCCCCGACGTGGCCTCGCGCGTCCTGGAGGCCGAGAGCGGCATGGCCGACTACTCGGGCTTCAAGAGCACCCAGGTGAGCGGCACGGGCCCCCAGTAGGGCGCGTCCCGAGGCCCCATCCCGCTGTCGCGGCGGCCGCCACGCGCGGCCGTCGCGGCGGGTGTCGCGTCCCGGCAACCACTCAAGAAAACTACGACTCAGCCGACTTGCTGGAGCGCGCAGGCGGGCTGGCCGAGGCGCTGGGCCCCGCCTACGCTCCAGGGCGCGAGGTCGCCGCGGGGCGTCACGATGTGGCACCTCGCCGAGAGGGACCGAACCAGGAGTTCAACGGGCACCTCGCGTGGGTCGTGGATCCCCCGGGAAACAAGGTCGAGCTGTGGGAGCCGCGGGAGCCGACATGAGGCGAGCGCCGTCGGCGTGCTCGGCGCGCTCACCGTAGGGCGGAGAGGCCCTAGGTGACGTTGGTCAGGGGGCCTGCCCCCAGGCCCAGGCTTCGCCGAAGAGGTGAGAAGTGAGAAGGTCTGACCGCAGGGGCCTCAACGCCAAGCCGGTTTGTCCCGGCCCACTCTGACCCCATGTGCTCCGACCTGCTCACCGCCCCAGCGCCCCGCCCCGGCCACGTCATGCGACCTTGCGATCGCTCGCCCAAGCAGGCCCAACGCTTGACATCGCCTCCAAGAGTGCGCAGTGTGTTTCCACAAGATCCGAGGCCCCACCAGCTCGTCTCTATGCAAGATCCGATTCGTCGGGCGCGGGCAGGTGGGGCCGCCCCTTTTCTTGGACGGCGCTTGTGCCCAAGACCTACGCGATGCTCTTGGATGGTGGGTTTGTCAAGCGAGAGCTGGGCAAGCACAGGCCGTATGCAACGGCGGAGTCCATCAAGGACTTCTGCAGGAAGGTCCAAGAGTTAGAAGAACTCCGCGAGCTGGACCTCTACCGCATCTACTTCTACGACGCGTGGCCGTCGAAGGCTAGGCGGAAGCATCCTATCACCGGGGAAGAGATCGACTTCGAAAAGCAAGACGCCTACGCGCGTAACGAGAAACTCCTGAACGAACTCGCAGCTTCTCCAAATGTGGCGTTGCGCCTTGGTCAGCTTGCCATGCAAGGTTGGAAGCTCGGGACACAGAGCGCCAGGAAGAAGGTGCTTGGCGGGCAACGCACCGCCACAGCCCGTGACGTCGTCCCGAACTTCAAGCAGAAGGGCGTTGACCTGCGGATCGGTCTGGACATCGCAAAGCTATCGCTCCAGAGGATCGTCGACGTCATCGTCCTGGTCACTGGTGACAGCGACCTCGTCCCGGCCATGCGGTTCGCGCGGCGTGAGGGGTGCAGAACCTACCTCTGTACGATGAGCCAGAAGGACAGACCGGAGATGATGAAAGACGCCGACCTTGTCCTGAGGCTTCCTTGAGAGGGCACGCACCCTGACGACTCAGCGAGCCCCTCGTCTTGGGGGGGCTAGCGCGCGTAGTAGGCGCAGACGCCATGCACGCACGCTGGCTCGTGCTGGAGGCACATGGGGCCGCCGCCGAAGTTGCTCAAGAAGTTGTCCGCGGCCAGCGAGCAGTAGTGGGCCTGGAGGTCCGCGGCGTCGGCGAGGAAGGCCTCGCGCAGGGACACGGCGATGGGCGCGCCGCAGTTGCCGAGGTGGATGTGCTGCTCGGGGCAATCCAGGTCGGTCCCCTCCATGAGGACCGTGCAGTCGGCGTCCTCCACGCAAGTCGGCGACCGAGACAGGCCCCTCGAAGACTTCGCTTCGATCGGGGGTGCGTGGAGGTCCGCTGGGACGTTGGATGAGCTCCCAAGAGACCTCGAAGCAGGCCCCTCGAAGACTTCGCTTCGATCGGGGGTACGTCGAGGCTTCCCGAACAACGAGGCCCAGCGCGAGCGGGTCCCCATGAGCAGGGTGTGCCGCGGTCGCCCGAACCCGAAGGGCGGCTCCGCCCGCAGGGAAGGCCCGGGCGCGGACCGATGGCCGTGACGAGAGGGCCGCCTGGATGGTGTTCCTGGCAGGATGGGGTTACGGACCCTCAGCGCGCCCCCCGGCTCGTCAGTGAGAAGGGGCGACTGAGGAGCGAGAACGTGTGGGCTCAGGGAACAGCTTACAGCGAAGAGCGAGAAGGGGTGTGATCCAGGTCTGCAGCCACCCACTATCGAAGGTCCTCGCCGAAGGCCGCGGTCCCCCTGTTCGGCACCAGGCTCCACAGGCTTTCGCAGCGTTCGCACGGACAGGCCGGTGTCATGCACAACGATTGGGCAGCAGCAGATGATCACACCCCCACGCAAGCGCCGTGCGTCTTGGCTAGCTCGCCCAGGTCCCGGCCGTAGTTCCACTCGAACTCATGCTCACTCATCCACAGGGCGTCGCACGCACCGCCCCCCAAGACGAGACTCACCGCCAAGGCCAGCCGCGCGGCCAAGACCAAAAGGCGCGCCCACGCGCGCTGGCCCACGCGCCGTCCGCCTCTGCTTCGCGCACCGTCTTCCCTCATGACGCCCCCCGATCGTACCGCGTCGCGCTGGAGCGACCAGTGTAGCGGGGCGCTGGCGGTAGGCGCAAGCGGGGAGGGGCGGAGGTCGCGCTACTTGCCGCCCTTGAGGTCGTCGTTCAGGGCCTGAAGGGAGGCCAGGCCGGCCTCGGAGGCCGAGTCGATCTCGCTCTCGGGGCCGCTCATGACCAGGCGGCCCGTGGCGCCGAAGGGGCGGATGGTGATGAGCTTCACGCGCGCGGCCTTGAGGGCCTCGTTGGCGGCCAGGGTGAGGTAGGCCGCCGGGGTCGTCTCCAGGATCCACACGGACTCGCCGGCCAAGCACATGTAGCCCTTGGACGTGCCCGTGAAGTAGATGGCGTGGTCCTGCTCGATGCCGCGGATGACCATGTTCTCCACGATCTCCACCGGCGCGCGGTCCTGGGGCGTGAGCCCCGTCTGCTCCAGCACGGCCTCGCCGGCGGCCAAGACCTCGCCCTGCTCGGGGTGTTGGATCTGCATGAGGCCGTAGCGACGCTCGGTGACCACCGTGCCCAGACGCACGCGCGTGGCCTTGAGGGCCAGGTCGATCATACGGTGGATCATCATGGCGGGCGCCAGCTCCAGCATGATGGCCGCGTCGTACTCGCTGGGGTCGTAGACCCGGTTGTCCTTGGCGATGAACTGCGCCAACTGAGGCTGGAGCTGGTCCAAGAAGATGTAGGTACGAAGCTGGAAGCGCGCGTTGCCCGTGGTCGCTTGGCTCATGGATTCCCTCCGGCAGGACGGCGCCCTTGATACCACATCTGCCGGCGGTGTGTAGGCCCCTTGGCGACGCACGAGCCCCCTTGCGCTACACTCCCGCCACGCGGCCCACGCCGCCCCCTCCGCGCTCCCCCCCCAAGGCCCATGACGCGAAGCAAGCTCAGCGAGATCACCCACGACCGCTACCGGTGGGTGCAAGACCTGGGGCGGGGCGGCAGCGCCCGCGTGTCGCTCGTGGAGGACGTGGGCAGCGGCTCCCTGTGGGCGGCCAAGGAGCTGGCTCTCCAGCGCACACCCGACTGGAAGACCTGGGAGCTGTTCGAGCGCGCCGCCGCCGTCACCGCCCACCTCGACCACCCGGGCGTGGCCCGCTTCCGCGAGCTGGTGCGCCACGAGGACCCCGAGGACCCCCGCCTGTGGATCATCGAGGAGTACGTCCCCGGGCAGACCCTGCGCGAGCTGGTCGAGGCCGGGCGCCACTTCGAGCTGGAGGAGGTGGGGCGCCTCGCCCGGGACCTCCTGGCCGTGCTCGCCTACCTCCACGGGCGCACGCCCCCCATCGTCCACCGCGACGTGAAGCCCTCCAACGTCCTCGTGCGCCCGAGCCCCGACGGCGCCCCCAACGCGGGCGTGGTCCTCATCGACTTCGGCTCGGTCCAGCAGGTCGTGGCGCGGCACACCATGGGCCCCGCCTCGACCATCGTCGGCACCGTGGGCTACATGCCCCCCGAGCAGTTCATGGGCCAGGCCGTGCCAGCCAGCGACCTCTACGGGCTGGGCGCGACGCTCCTCTACGTCCTCACGGGGCGCGAGCCCTCGGACTTCCCCGTGCGCGCCATGCGCGTGGACTTCGGCGACGCCCTGGCCGCCTACCCGCCGGCCCTGGGTGCCGTCGTGCGGCGCCTGCTGGACCCCGACCCCGCCAAGCGCCCCCCCGACGCCGCCGCGGCGGCCCGCGCCCTGGGGGCGGCGCTGCACCCGGGCGTGCGACGGCGGACGGCGCCCGAGCTGCCCGTCGTGGGCGACCCGGGCGGGCCGCTGCCGCCGCCCGCGACGCCGGCCGACAGCGCCCTGTTCGCCCTGGGCGCGCGCGAGATGGCCGCCGCGGCGGGCGGCGCGCCCCAGGACCACGGCGACCGGGCGCTGTCCTGCCCGGGCTGCGGCGCCACCATGGAGGTCCAGCGCCTGGGCGAGCAGCGGGTCGCGGTGGACGTCTGCCCCGCCTGCCGGGGGCTGTGGCTCGACGCGGGCGAGCTGAGCGCGCTGCTCACGCGGCCCGTGACCCTGCGCAGCGACCTGCCCACCATCCGCCGCCGCGTGGCCGCCCTGGGCCGGCGCCCCGACCCGGTGGTCTACCGCCGCTGCCCGCTGTGCGGGGCGACCATGCACCGCCGCAACTTCGGGCGCGTGAGCGGCGTCGTCATCGACGAGTGCGGGGGCCACGGCGCCTACCTGGACGCGGGCGAGTTGGAGGCCATCCAAGAGTTCGTGCGCGTGGGCGGGCTCGATCTCACCGAGGCCGCCAAGCGCGCCCAGGACGCCGAGGACCTCCGGCACAAGGCGTCCATGGCCCACCTCCAGGCGCAGATGGGGGAGCCCGTGGCCTGGGGCCACTCCCTGGGCGCCCGGGCGCGGGGGCCCGACCTGTCCGATCTCATCGGCGCCGTGGCCGCCCTGTGGCGCAAACACCGCAAGCCCCGCGACGAGCGGTGAGGCCCGGCCCCCCGCCGGCTACAAGCAGCAACACCCCGCGTCGTTGCAGGTGAGGCTCACGTTGAGCGTGAAGGGCCCCTCGCCGAGATCCGAGGAGTGCCGCCCGTCGATGACGATGGTGTACCAGCCGTCGGCGTCGGCCGTGTAGCTCAGGCTCTCATCGCCGCCGTCGTAGCTCTCCTGGTAGCATCCGATGAGGTCCGTCTCCCAGCTCGCCTCGCACTGCGTGCCCCGATACAGCTTCATCATGGGGTCGAAGTCGAAGCCCACGTTGGTGAGCGACACGTTCAGCGTCTCGCCGGCCAAGAGGTAGACGCGATAGAACTGGTCGTACTTGGCGTCCCAGCACTCGCTGCCCAGGCCCGACGGCAGGTCGTCGTTGGTCCCGTCGGACGAGGACATACTGAGGTTCGCGTGGATGCCCACCTCCGCCGCCGTGCGGCCGATGATCTCGGCGTCCGAGCAGGTCTTGGCGCTGGGCCCCGTGTCCGTCCAGCAGCCCTGGACCTGGCAGTTGGGCACGCAGGTGTGGGTGGGCAGGTCGCAGTGCTCTGTGTCGGCGCAGGGCGTGTCGTCCAGGCACTGGACGCAGGTCTCCGGGCCGCCGTCCACGCCCGCCATGCACAGGGGCGTGTCCCCGGAGCAAGGCTGGCAGCTCGGCCCGCAGGCCGCCGCCGTGTCGCAGGCCACGCAGCCGCTGGCGTCGGGCGCGCAGTACGGGGTCGCGCCGCCACAGGCCACGCAGTCGGGGCCGCAGGCCGCCGCCGTGTCGCAGGCCACGCAGCCCAGCTCGGGCCCGCCGCAGGACGAGCCCGCGCCGCACGGCGCGCAGCCGGGGCCACAGGCGTCGTCGCCGTCGCAAGGGTCGCAGGCGCCGCCCACGCACTGGGCGCCCGGGCCGCACTGGGCGCTGTCGGTGCACACGCACTGGCCGCCCTGGCACACGGGCTGGTCCGTCCCGGTGCAGACCTCGCAGCCCTGGCCGCAGTGGTCGGGGTCGTCGTCGGCGCAGGTGGCGCAGCTCTGGCCGTCGCAGGTCTGCCCCGCCGGGCAGGAGGTGGAGTTGCAGATGCACTGCCCGCCGAAGCACACGGGCGTGGCGTCCCCGCACGGGGCGCAGGCGTCCCCGCAGTGCAGCGGCGTGTCGCAGGGCTTGCAGGCGCCGCCGTCGCACCAGTGGCCCGTGTCGCAGTCCGCGTCGCTCCCGCAGGCGCACACGCCCGCCACGCACGCCGGGGTGGCGCCGCCGCAGACGGCACAGGTGGGACCGCAGTGGTCGGGGTCGGCTCCGCCGCAGGGTTGACAGGTCCCCGCGGGCGAGCAGTAGGAGCCGCCCGCGCACGAGCCCTCCTGGCACACGCAGGTGCTGCCGTCGCACACGGGGCGGTCGGCGGGGCAGGTCCCGCAGGGCGAGGGGACGTCGGGCGTCGTGT
>CAYZID010000005.1:22978-52134 GCA_964478315.1 uncultured Myxococcales bacterium
CCGGCGTGGGCGTCGTGTCCGGCGTGGGCGTCGTGTCCGGCGTGGGCGTCGTGTCCGGCGTGGGCGTCGTGTCGCCCGCGCCGTCGGGAGCCGCATCGGGCACCCCGGGGCTGTCGGGAGAGGGGGCGAGGTCGGCGCCCGCGGGGGCGTCGCCCGCGAACGAGAAGGGCGCGTCCACACCCGCGTCGAAGGCGGACGCGGGGTCCACGGGCGGCGGGTCCGAGCAGGCGAGGGCGAGCGCGGAGAGGGCGAGGAGGGTGCTCGCGCGGGCGGTGTGGGTGCGAAGCATGGGAGCCTCCAGGGCGCGCGGGCCGGGCGCCGGGACGACCGACCTGCTCGTGGAACGCCGCGCGCCAGCTTCGGGATGGAAACCAGTTGTAGCGAAACGGCGCCCTCGTGAGTAGGGCGGCGGCGCGACGAACGGTCAGGGCGCGGCGGCGGGGGCCGTGGGGAGGGGCAGGATCTGCACGGCGTCCTCCTCGAAGCGCGGCACGAGGAGGCGACGGCGCTTGGTGTCCCAGCCGATGTCGGCGGGAGCGCGGAGGTGCTGGAAGATGGGCTCGAAGGCGCCCACGAGCTCGCCGCGCACGAGGGTGCCCCGGAAGATGGCCTGGGCCTTCCAGCTCGACACGAAGAAGGTCCCGCCGCGGAGGTCGCCGTCCAGGGCGACGAGTCCGTCGAGGCCGCCCGCGGGGAGGCGCGCCACGCCCCGGGGCTCGCCCCGGGGGCCGAAGGCGCGGAGGGTGTCGCCGCCGAAGGAGACGACCCACACGGTGAGGTCCCAGCGGCTCCCCTCGCCCACGGCGGGGGCCTTGCGACCCGTGACGGCGAGGCCGTTGGGGTGGGCCAGGTCGGTGCCGGCGACGATCTGGTGGACCACCGGCGCCGCGAGGCCGCGCTTGGGATCGGGCGCGATGCGCCAGACGGCGTCGGTGCCCGTGTTGCCCTTGGGCCCGAACCCCGAGTCGCTGACGTAGAGGCTGCCGTCGGGGGCGGCGGCGAGGTCGTTGAGGAACGTCGCGCCCGGGACCCGGATGAGGCCGCGGGGCGCGCCGGTCTGGCGGTCGAAGCGGCGGACGACGTCGATGTCCGCGACGTACAGGGTGTCGCCCTGGAGGGCCATGCCCTTGGGGGCGTGGAGCTCGACCTCGGCGCGGCGGCCGTCCACCCAGCGGGTGACGAGGACCTTGCCCGTGGGGGCCACGCGCGTGAGGAAGCCGTTGTCGTCCTTGGCGAGCGGTGAGCCGACGATGTTGGAGACGACGTAGACGTCCACCTGGGGGTCGTAGAGGACGGACTCGGGGACGTGGAGGCCCGCCTTGGCGACGATGAGGGTGCCCGATGGGGGGGGCGGGGGGGTGGGAGCGCTCGGCTTGGCGGCGGGCGCGGCGCCGGCCTCGGCGGGAGGCGCGGAGGCGGAAGGGGCAGCGGGGGCGCCGGGCGCGGGCGCGGGGGGCGCGGCGTCTCCGCGGCAGGCGGGGCTCAGGAGCAGGAGGGCGGCGACAAGGGCGGCGTGGTGTTGCATGGCGGTGTGGACCTCGCGGGCCGGGCCGCGACCTGCGCGGGAGGCGGGGGTCACAGGATGAAGGGGATGAGGGCGCGGCGCTCGGGCGGGTAGTCCGGGAAGCGGGCGCGATACCAACGGTGGTTGGACAAGGCGCGGGGGGCGAGGTTGGCGAGGGTGTAGAGGGCGAAGGCGGCGCCCGCCCAGGACCAGGTGAGCACCGCCCAGCCCGTCCACTCCAGGATCTCGCCCAGGTAGTTGGGGGCGGACACCCAACGGAACAGCCCGCCCTGGGGGATCTTATACCCCGTCTCGCCCGGCCGCCGCAGGGACACGAGGAGGTAGTCCGAGTGGACGTTGGCCGCGAAGCCGCCCAGGAACAGGGCGACGCCGACCAGGAAGCGGGGGTCGTGGAGCCACGCGGGGGCGTAGGCGCCGACGTGCGAGATCCAGCGGGCGTTCACGTAGGCGTTCAGGAGGTTGAAGGCGATGGCGAGCAGGGGGATGAGCGCCGGCATCCGCCGCCCCTCGTGGCGCTGGCGGAAAGGCAGGACGTAGGTCCGGTGGACGTAGTGGAGCTGCCAGAGGCCGAGCATGACCAGGGGGACGAGCTCGGCGCGGTGGGCGCCCTGGAGGTAGATCGCCAGGAAGACGACCACGGCGGGCGTCTCCATGACCACCCAGGCCAAGCGGCTGGGCACGGTGGGGCCCCAGCCGGCGCGCGCGTGGCGCCCGTAGGGGGCGCGCACGAAGAGCAGCACGGCAAAGGTGAGGGCGGCCAGGCCTAGCTCGGTCCAGACGGCCGCCGTGTGGGGGGCGAGAGAGTCCACGCGCTGGGCCTCCGGGCTTCGGACCCTGGGCCGATGTCAGTAGACCTCGGGGACGAAGGTCTGGTCGCTGATGGGCGGGCGGACGTAGCCGCGCTTGTGGTCCTGCCGGGGAGGCAGCTCGATGGGGGGCGGCGTGAGGTCCTCGTAGGGGATGAGGGACAGGAAGTGGCTGATGGTGTTCAGGCGCGCGCGGCGCTTGTCGTCGGCGTTCACGACGTACCAGGGCGCCTGCTTGATGTCCGTGTGGGCGAACATGACGTCCTTGGCCTCGCTGTACTCCACCCAGCGGGCGCGGGACTGGAGGTCCATGGGGCTGAGCTTCCAGCGCTTGGTGCGGTCGAACAGGCGCGCCTGGAAGCGCCGCTCCTGCTCCTCGGCGGACACGGAGAACCAGTACTTGATGAGGATGATGCCGCTGCGGACGAGCATCCGCTCGAAGGAGGGGCACGAGCGCAGGAACTCCAGGTACTCCTCCTCGGTGCAGAAGCCCATGACGCGCTCCACGCCCGCGCGGTTGTACCAGCTCCGGTCGAACAGGACGATCTCCCCCGCGGCGGGCAGGTGGGCCACGTAGCGCTGGAAGTACCACTGGGTCTTCTCGCGCTCGGTGGGCGTCCCCAGGGCCACGACCCGGGCGATGCGCGGGTTGAGCGTCTCGGTGATGCGCTTGATCGTGCCGCCCTTGCCGGCGGCGTCGCGCCCCTCGAAGATGACGACGACCTTGAGGCCCTTCTCCTTGACCCAAGCCTGGAGCTTCACCAGCTCGATGTGCAGCCGCCGCAGCTCCTTCTCGTAGACGCGCTTGTCCAGCCACCAGCCGGGCGTCTTGATCTTCTTGGGCTTCTTGCCGGGCTTGGTGGGCTTGTCCTTCCGAGCCTTGTCCTTGGCCGCCTTGCCCTTGCCGTCCCGCTCCGCCGCGGCCTTGCCGGCGCCTTTGCTGTCGTGTGCTTTGCCCATGTGGGGTCTCCTGTGACGGGCTCCGCGGCGCGCGGAGCGGTGGGGCGCGCGCGGCGCGCGGGGATGGGGGGACTCAGAGCTCCTTGGGGCGCAAGACGCGCTCCACGCGCCAGGCGCCGGGGTGCTCCACGGCCTGGGACCAGGTGGTCCCGGGCGGGGGCGAGAGCGCGACGACGTTCGCGGTGGTCATGGGGAGCTGCTCGCCCGCGAGCCACGCCACCAGCCCCTCGCAGCCGGGGTTGTGAGCGAGGACCATGAGGCGGTCCACGCCCTCGGGCGCCGCGGCCACGGCGTCCGCCAGCTCTCCGGCCGAGGCCAGGTAGAGGTCGTGGTCCGCGCGTGCGTCCACGCGCCGGTCCTCGTCGTCCCGGGCGTCGGCCTCATCCCAGGCGGCGCGCATGCGCTCCAGCGTCTCGGTGGTCCGCCGGGCGTCGCTCAAGAGGACCCACTGGGGGCGCAGCCCGACCTCGTCCAAGGCCCGCGCCATGCGCGGCGCGTCCCGCCGCCCGCGGCGGTTGAGAGGCCGCGCGTGATCGCCCTCCACGCCCGCATCCCAGTCGCTCTTGGCGTGGCGCATGACCAGCAGCACGCGCCGAGCGCCCGCGGCGGGCGCCCCGTCCCGCGCGTGCCCTATCGTCGTGCCCGAGGTCGTCATGGCTCGGGACGATACCACGCCACGCCAGCGCCGGCCCACCCGAGGACGGTCGGGCCCAGAGCCATCGAGCGGGGCGTCCGAGGCCACGTCCCTCGTGGGCTCACACGTCCGGTCAGCGCTTCTTCTTGCGCAGGGGGAGGACCTTGCCGTTCTGCTCCCCGCGCGCCGCGGCCGCGGCCCCCGGCCGGCCCCCGGGCCGCGTGGGCTCCAGCAACCCCAGGCGCTTGGCCAGGCGGTGGAGGTTCCCGCGGTTCATCCCCAGATCCCGGGCCGCGGCAGCCCAGTTGCCCCCGGCGCGCTCCACCGCGTCGGCCACGACCCGCCGCCGGAAGGCGTCCGTGGCCTCGGCCAACGTCATCCCCTCGCGCTCCAGGCCCACGCGAGGCAGCAGGCGCTCGACGAGGCCGCGCTCCGCGCTATCACAGGGCTGTTGCGCCAGCCCCAGGTGCTCCACGTCCACGACCACGGCGTCGTGGCGGCTCCCGTCGGCCGCGCGCAACGCCGCGCGCATGAGGAGGTGCTTGAGCTCCCGCACGTTTCCCGGCCAGTCGTAGCGCCGCAGGGCGTCAAGGGCGGCGTCGGTGAGCCGCGTGGGCCCCAACCCCAAGCGGGCGCGCGTCTCGTCCAGGAAGGTCCCCGCCAGCGTGGGGATGTCCTCGCGGCGCTCGCGGAGCGGCGGCACCTGGATGGGGAAGACGCTCAGCCGGTGGAACAGGTCCCGCCGGAAGCGGCCCGCCTCCACTTCCTCCTCCAGGTTGCGGTTCGTGGCGGCCAACACGCGCACGTCCACGCGCACGACCCGGTCGCTGCCCACGCGCTGGAGCTCGCCCTCCTGGAGCACGCGCAGCAGCTTGGGCTGGAGGGACAGCGGGAGCTCGCCCACCTCGTCCAGGAACAGCGTCCCGCCGTCGGCCGCCTCGAAGCGCCCCGGGCGCTCGCTGTGGGCGCCGGTGAAGGCGCCGCGGACGTGCCCGAAGAGCTCGCTCTCGGCCAGGCCCGGGGGCAAGGCCGCGCAGTTCACGTGCACGAGCGGCAGGTCCGCCCGACTGGAGGCCCGGTGGAGCGCCCGGGCCACGAGCTCCTTGCCCACGCCCGTCTCGCCCGTGATGAGCACGGTGAGCGGCGAGGCGGCGCTCAGCTCGATGTCGTGGCGCAGCGCCATCATCGCCGGGCTGCCCCCCACCAGCTTCCCGAAGCGCCCATGAAGCTCGGACTGGAGCTGGTCCACCATGAGGCCGCTGCGGCGACAGCTCTCCTCCAGCGCCGTGATGAGGCGCGCCGTGTGCAGGGCCGCCGCCGCCAGGGCCGCCAGCGCGGCGACGTCCTCGTCGCGCACGTCGTCGAAGGCGCCCAGCTCCAAGGAGTCCATCGTGATGGCGCCCACCACGCGCCCCTCCAGCTCCAGCCGACAGCCCATGCAGGCGTGCACGGGCAGCTTGGCGGAGGGGTCGGCGGCGATGAACCCGTCGAAGGGGTCGGGCAGCGCCGAGCCCGTGAAGCGCACCGGCGTAGGGCTGGCGAGGATGCGCGCCAGGCGCGGGTGCTCGGCGGGCACGAAGCGGTGGCCCAGGGTGTCCTCCCGCAGCCCGTGGGTGGCCAGGGGGACGAGGTCCTCCCCATCCAAGAGCAACAGCGCCGTGGCGTCACAGGGGACCATCCGACGCACGGCGTCCACGAAGCGGCGATAGCGGTGCCCCTCGGCCAGCTTGGCGCTGAGGTCCGTGGCGATGTCCAACAACCGAGGGTGCATGTGCCTCACTCCGGCGCGCCGGGAGGGCGCCCCGGCACCCGCCGCCCTCGCCCTCCGCGTCGTCAGCCGTACAACATGGTTCTCTACGTGACAACAGCGAGGGTGTCACGGCGACGACAAGGGCGGCGCGCCGCGAGACCTATCCGCTGCATTTCCAGCATATTGCGCGGCTCGGCCCGAGCTATCGGCACCTGGTACGCCCCTTGCGACCACCCGGGCGCGGCGCGGCTCGCCGCTTGCGCCGCTCATCGACTCGACGGCGCCCGCCGGTGGCGCCGCACCCCCGGGACCGTCGCCGCGCCGCTCGACGGGGCGAGCGCCTCCCGCAGACAGCACCACCCACGCACCCCGGAGCGCCATGTTCTCCACCGCTACCAAGAGGTACCTGGTCGGCCCCCTGAGCGCCGCGGCGCTGGCCGCCATCATCGCCGCCCCCGCGCCGGCCCACGCCGTGAAGCTCACCGACGACGTGGACCTCAAGCTCCACCTCCGCACGCGCTTCGTCTACCTGGAGGGGCGCGACAACGACAGCAGCAACCCCGCCACGGTCTTCACCGAGAACCGCATGCGCCTGTCTTTGGCCGTGCACCCGTGGACCTACGCCTCCGCGTTCATCCAGATCCAGGACGTGCGCGCCTGGGGCGAGGAGACCAACACCCTCAAGGACTACACGGCCAACGGGCTGGACATCCACCAGGGCTACGTGGACGTCAAGCCCACCAAGCAGCTCACGCTACGGGTGGGGCGCCAGGAGATCAACTACGACGGGCAGCGCCTCATCGGGGCCGTGGCTTGGACCCCCCAGGCCCGGAGCTTCGACGCCGTGCGCGCCATGTTCGCCTGGAACAAGCGCCTGTGGCTGGACGGCTTCATCGCTCAGGTCATGGACACCGACGGGATGGCGAGCCCGGCCAACCCCGACCGCCAGGAGGCCGGGGCCCTGTACGGACGCTACCGCCTGCTCAAGACCGAGGACAGCTTCGCGGACGTGGGCTTCACGAGCATCTTCGACTTCTCGCGCGCCGCCCGCCGCGGGCGCTGGACGGTGGGCCTGCGCCACAACGCCCAGTTCGGGATCCTCCGCTACCGCGTGGAGGGCTTCTACCAGGGAGGCCGCGCCGGGGGACAGGACATCTCGGCTTACATGGTGGGCGGGCGCGTGGGCGTGAAGCTCGCCGACCCCGGCCTGACCGTGGACCTGTGGGGGGATCTCCTGAGCGGCACGAAGGACCCGGCCAAGGCCGCCGTGGAGACCTTCGACACGCTCTACGCCACGAACCACAAGTTCTACGCTCGCACGGACTTCTTCTTGAACATCCCCCGAGATACAGGCGGCAAGGGGCTCGTGGACCTGGCCCTCAAGACCAGCTACCGGGTCACCAAGCCCCTCAAGGTGGCCGTGGACGTCCACAAGCTGCTGGCCGCCGAGAGCCAAGGCGGGCCGGGTGATTGGGGCTGGGGGGTGGACGTCAGCGCCCACTACGCCCTGTTCCCGGGCGTCGCCCTCATGGCCCACGGCTTCACGCTGCTCCCCGGCTCCGCCATGACGGCGCGCACGGGGGGCAACGACGCCGACTTCTCCTTCTTCGGCGGGATCCAGGGAGATCTGTGATCCCTCGCTCGGGCGCGCACCCAGGCGCGCCCCGCCCGCGTTCCACCGAGACCCACGAGGACCAGAGCGCACCATGACCAGTAAGCTCAAGCTGCTCGCCCTACTGCCCGGCCTGGCGCTGGTGGCGCCGGCCTGCGAGGGGTCGCGGGCGGCGGCCCCCCCGCCTCCCACCCCGGGCGCCGCGGTCCCCAAGCCCGCGCCGCCCGCCCACATCATCGGCCCCACGGAGACGCCGCGCATCCCCACGGCCGCGCAGGACGGCGCCGGGAAGCCCGCGACGGTGGCGTGCAGCACGTGCCACACGATCAAGCCCGCGGACACGCGGCGCCGCCAGGGCGCCTCGCTCAAGGTGTTCCACCAGGGCCTCACGATGCGCCACGGGAACCTCACGTGCGTGTCCTGCCACGACGCCCGGGACTACGACCGCCTGCGCCTGGCCGACGGGACGCCCGTGCCCTTCCCGGAGGTCATGAGGCTGTGCCGCCAGTGCCACGGCCCCCAGGCGCGCAACTACGACCACGGCGCCCACGGCGGCATGAACGGCCCCTGGGATCGCACCAAGGGCCCGCGCACCCGCAACGGCTGCACGGTGTGCCACGACCCCCACGCCCCCGCCTACCCGCGCGTGCGCCCCGCCGCGCCCCCGGCCGACCGCGGCACGGTGGCGATGAAGGAGGCCGAGCGTGGGTCCCACGGGAAGCACGCGGCCCCCGCGCCCACCGCCACGAAGCCGGCCAAGCCGGCCCCCGCGCAGGGACAGGAGACCAAGGCCCATGACTGACCTCAACGAGAAGCGCTCGTTCAGCCGCCGCACGGCTCTCAAGGTGGGCACGGCGGCGCTGGGTGCCGCCGCCTTCGCCCGCGCCATCGAGCCGCTGCGCGCCTGGGCCAGCAACATGTCGGCGGACGAGTTCCTCCAGAAGCACTACGTGGAGCTGAGCCCCGAGGAGCTCCAGGCCATCCTCGATCGCTTGGAGGCCGAGACCAAGCGCGACTACGGCGCGGACGTGGAGATCCGCGACTACAAGCCCCAGCCCGGCGTGAAGTTCGGCTACGCCCTGAACCTCAGCATCTGCATCGGCTGCCGCAAGTGCGCCGAGGCGTGCCACGTGGAGAACAACCACGACCGCCGCACGAACAACTCCTACATTCGCGTGCTGGAGATGAAGCAGGGCGGCATCGACCTGGAGACCGGGCGCGCCGACTACGACCACGCCGTCCCCGACGACGACACCTTCTACATGCCCGTGCAGTGCCAGCACTGCGACAACCCGCCGTGCGTCACCGTGTGCCCGGTGGAGGCCACCTGGAAGGAGAAGGACGGCATCGTCGTCGTGGACTACAACTGGTGCATCGGCTGCCGCTACTGCGAGGCCGCGTGCCCCTACCACGCGCGGCGCTTCAACTGGCACAAGCCCCAGCTCGCGGCCGAGGACATCAACCCCGACCAGGGCTACCTCTCCAACCGCATACGCCCCCAGGGCGTCATGGAGAAGTGCACCTTCTGCCTGCACCGCACGCGCCGGGGCCAGCTCCCGGCGTGCCTGGAGGCGTGCCCCACGGGGGCGCGCGTGTTCGGCAACCTCTTGGACCCCGAGAGCGAGATCCGCTGGGTCCTGGCAAACAAGCGCGTCTTCGTCCTCAAGGCCGAGCTGGGGACGGAGCCGAGCTTCTACTACTTCTTCGACAAGTAGGCGGCAGACGATGGCAAGCCAACTCGACCAATCTCCCGCCGCCCAGGGCGGTCCGGGCTCTCCCCACCGGGTGAGCTACGGGTCGTTTCTGTGGCGGGCGTTCAGCAGCGCCACCGACGGCGGCTGGCGCTTCTATCTGTGGATGTTCGTCCTCTCGGCCATTGCGCTCGTGGGCGTGAACGCCTGGGCGGAGCAGGTCCGCAACGGCATGGTCGTCACCGGGATGACCGACCACGTGAGCTGGGGCCTGTACATCGCCAACTTCACGTTCATCGTCGGCCTCGCCGCCGGGGGCGTGATGATGGTCATCCCCGCCTACCTCTACCACGACGAGGCCACGCACGACGTGGTCATCGTGGGCGAGATCGTCGCCATCGCCTCCATCGTCATGTGCCTGGCCTTCGTGACCGTGGACCTGGGGCGGCCCGACCGCTTCTGGCACATGCTGCCCGGCGTGGGGCGATTCAACTGGCCCATGAGCATGCTCACCTGGGACGTCATCGTCCTCACGGGCTACCTCCTGCTGAACCTCCACGTCGTGGGCTACCTCCTCTACGTGAAGTTCAAGGGCGAGACGCCCCAGCGGCGCTGGTACATCCCCTTCGTGATGCTCTCCATCGTGTGGGCCGTGTCCATCCACACGGTCACGGCCTTCCTCTACAGCGGCCTGGGTGGCCGCCCGCTATGGAACTCGGCGCTGCTCGCACCGCGCTTCCTCGCCTCGGCCTTCGTGGCCGGCCCGGCCTTCATCGTCGTCACCCTCTACGTCGTGCGCTGGCTGACGGACTTCCGGGTGCCCGACCGGGCCATCGCCACGCTCGTGAAGATCATGCGCATCACGGTGGTGGTGAACCTGTTCATGCTGGGCAGCGAGATGTTCACCGAGTTCCGCACCGGCGGCGCCCACACGGCCTCGGCGCGCTACCTGTTCTTCGGGCTGGACGGGCACGACGCGCTGGTGCCGTGGATCTGGTCCGCCGTGGCCCTGAACACGGTGGCGGCCGTCCTCCTGCTGCGCCCCAAGACGCTGAGCCAGCCCAAGCTGCTCTTGGCCGCCTGCGGCATGACCTTCCTGGGCATCTGGGTGGAGAAGGGCATGGGTCTCATCGTCCCGGGCTTCATCCCCAGCACGCTCCACGAGCTCGTGGAGTACGCCCCCAGCGCCACCGAGTGGAAGGTCACGTTCGGCATCTGGGCGCTGGGCCTCATGGTCCTCACGTTGGCCCTGAAGTTCGGCCTCCCCGTCCTGAGCGGCCGCGCGGCGCTGCGCACGACGGGCGCCCCCGCCAAGCAGGAGGTCGAGTGATGGGCATCAGCGGACTGGTCCTGACCTTCGGCCGCGGCGAACCCGGCGACCCCCGCCACGACGAGGCTCGCGAGGAGCTCCTCGCCAGGCTCCAGGCGGACCCCCGGGTCGTCCTGGGCGAGCCCGTCCACGACGACGGCGCGCTGCGCCTGCCCTTCACCTTCGAGGGGGGCGGGCGGCGCGAGCACCTGGACTTCTTCGACGAGGTCCAGGACCACCCGGCGACCGCACTGCTGACGCTGGTCTTCCACCACTACGACGTGGACCCGGCTCCAGACGGGGCGCCCAACGCAGCATCCACCGCAGCATCCACCGCACCAACCGATTCCAAGCAGGAGGTCCCGGCATGAGCGGGCCCAAGACCCAAGGCGGACGCGAGGGCGTCACGCGCCGCGAGTTCATCCAACGGACGGCCCTGGCCGCCGCCTCGGCGGCGGCGGCGGGGAACCTCCTCCAGGCCGAGGCCCTGGCCGCCACGGTCGGTGACGGCCAGCCCGGACGTCACTGGGAGAAGGCCCCGTGCCGCTTCTGTGGCACCGGCTGCCACGTCAACGCCCTGGTGGATGACGCCACCAACCGCGTCGTTGCCATTCGCGGCGACGCCAAGGCGGACGTGAACAAGGGCCTGCTGTGCGTCAAGGGCTACCACGTGGGGCTCATCCTCTACGGGAAGGACCGCCTCACGCAGCCCCTGCTGCGCAAGGGTGGGAAGCTCGTGCCCATCTCCTGGGACGAGGCCCTGGACGTCGTCGCCGACCGCGTGGAGAAGGACTCCGACGGCTTCGCCATCTACGGCAGCGGCCAGTGGACCATCCCCGAGGGCTACATCTGCCAGAAGTTCATGAAGGGGGGGATCCGCAGCAACCACATCGAGCCCAACGCGCGCCTGTGCATGGCCAGCGCGGTCACGGGCTTCATCTCCACCTACGGCGTGGACGAGCCGGCGGGCTGCTTCCAGGACCTGGACGAGTGTGACGTCTTCATCACCTGGGGCAACAACCCCGCCGAGATGCACCCCGTGTTGTTCTCCCGGGTCATGGACCGGCGGAGCCGCGGCGAGAAGGTCACCCTCATCGACATCACGACGCGCCACACGCGCACGTCGGCCATGGCCGACCACGTGCTGTACTTCAAGCCGCACTCGGACCTCGCCATCGCCAACGGCATCGCCCACCTGCTCATCAAGAACGGCACGTGGGACAAGGAGTTCGTAGACAACTACTGCAACTTCCGGGCGGACACGGACAAGCCCAGCCTGTTCGGCAAGGCCATCACCTTCGAGGAGTACAAGAAGGCGGTCGAGCCCTACACGCCCGAGTACGTGGAGAAGATCAGCAACGTCCCGGCGGACAAGATCCGGATGCTGGGCGAGCTCTTCGGGCGCCGAGACCTCAAGATCACGAGCGTGTGGTGCATGGGCATGAACCAGCACACGCGAGGCACCGCCATCAACACGCTGGTCCACGGCATCCACCTGCTCAGCGGGCATTTCGGCAAGCCGGGCGACGCCCCCACGAGCCTCACCGGCCAGCCCAGCGCCTGCGGGACGGCCCGCGAGGTGGGCACGCTCGCCCACGCCCTCCCGGGCGGGCGGCTCGTGAAGAAGCCCAAGCACCGCGCCGAGGCCGAGGGCTTCTGGAACGTGCCCGCCGGGCGCATCAAGCCCAAGCCGGGCTTCCACACGGTGAAGATGTGGAAGGAGTTTCTGAAGCCCGACGGGGGCATTTCGACCATCTGGGTCCAGGTGACCAACCCCGGCCAGACGCTCCCCAACCGGCACGAGCTCTTCGAGAAGAAGGCCCTGCCGGCCAACAAGGACAAGTTCCTCATCGTCAGCGACGTCTACCCCACGGCCACGACGGACCTCGCGGACCTGGTGCTCCCGAGCGCCATGTGGGTGGAGAAGAACGGCATCTTCGGCAACTCCGAGCGGCGCACCCAGCAGTGGTTCCGGCTCGTGAAGCCGCCCGGCGACGCCCGCGACGACGTCTGGCAGGTCCTCGCCGTGGCCCACCGGCTGTTCGAGCGCGGCCACAAGGGCATGCGCGACAAGGACGGGCGCTTCCTGTTCGAGACGCGCGACGACGCGGGCAAGGTGGTGGAGACCTGGCGCTGGGAGAAGTTCTACGATCTCAACGTCGACCGCGCCCTGTTCGAGGAGTACCGGCAGTTCTCGCGCTCCCACCACAAGGACCTGGCGCCCTACGACGTCTACGTCAAGACGCGGGGCCTGCGCTGGCCCGTGGTCCAGCAGCCCGACGGCTCATGGCGCGAGACGCGCTTCCGCTTCTCCGCCTTCGACGATCCCTACGTGGCCAAGGGCAAGAAGTTCGACTTCTACCACTCCACCACGAAGGACGGCCGGGCGCAGATCTGGTTCCGCCCCTACGAGCACCCACCCGAGGAGCCGGACGAGAGCTACCCCTTCTGGCTGTGCACGGGCCGCGTCCTGGAGCACTGGCACACGGGCACCATGACCATGCGCGTGCCCCAACTCCGGCGCGCCATGCCCGGCACGTACCTGGAGATGAACCCCGCCGACGCCCGGCGCCACGGCTTGGGTAACGGGGACCTCGTCACGGTGGAGACGCGCCGGGGCAAGATCACGCTTCCGCTGTGGCTCAACGGCCGGGCCACACCCCAGAAGGGCAACATCTTCGTGCCCTTCTTCGACGAGACCAAGCTCATCAACAACCTCACCCTGGACAAGTACGACCCCTTCTCCAAGCAGCCGGACTACAAGAAGTGCGCCGCGCGGGTGCGCCGGGCCCATCCCGGCGAGGAGGCGTCGTGAGCTCGGGCGGCGGCGCGTCGCCGCCCCAGGGCCGCTGGAGCTGGATCCTCACGACCGCGGGCGTGAGCCTGGCGCTGACCGGCGCGGCCGTGGAGATCTTCCACGGCACGAGCGCCGACGCGGCCGAGGCCGTGGCCTGGCGCCCCCCCGCGCGCCAGGTCACGGCGGACGAGCGCGCGGCGGAGGACGCCAACACGCCCCCGGCGCCCACTTACAAGACCCTGCCCGACAAGCGGCTGGGCCCCAACGCGCGCTGGAAGCCCCACCTCACGCAGCTCCAGAGCGACAAGCCCAAGCCTCCCCTCAAAGAGCCCGCGGAGCGCGCCGCCGCGCTCAAGAAGAGCCTGGCCGAGCGCGCCGAGCGCCGCGCTTATGATGGGGCCCCACCCGTCATCCCCCACGCCGTGGACCAGCAGGCCGCCGCCAACTGCCTGGCCTGTCACGAGAAGGGCCTGACGGTCGCCAGCCGGCCGGCGTCGGTGCGCGCCCACCGGAGCATGACCAACTGCGTCCAGTGCCACACGACGAGCACGAACCGGAAGGTCCCGCCTTCATCGCTGGTGGTGGTCAACTCCTGGCGCGGCCTCCAGCCCGCGGGCAAGGGCGGGCCCCGTGCCTGGAAGGGGGCCCCGCCCCTCATCCCTCACTCCACGCTCCTGCGGGACAACTGCATCTCGTGCCACGGCCCGTGGGGCCGCCCCGGGTTGCGGACACCCCACCCCGAGCGCGTGAACTGCGTCCAGTGCCACGTCCGCGACGCGACGTTGGACCAGGTGCGCTTCGCGGCCCACGGCAGGGCCTGGTGATGGCCCCGGCGACCGTCGCCAGCCCGGCGCGCCTGGGCCGGTCCTGGACCGAGGCGCCCTCGTGAGCCGCGCCGTCTCCCGACGCGCTTGGCTCCGGGGGGGCTGGCTGGCCGAGCTCGTCCAGTCGGCCTCGGCCACCGCGGCGACGGCCGCCGAGGCGTCCACGGCGAGCGCGGCGGCCCCTCGGGCGGAGCCCCAACGGCGGGTCGCCAAGATCCTGCGAGCCCACTGCATCGCGAGCGCCAGCATGTTCTGCGGCACCTGCGTGGAGCGCTGCCCCGTCCCGGGCGCCATGCGCCTGGGAGGCGGGCGCCCCGTGGTGGACAAGGCGCTGTGCGACGGCTGCGGCGTGTGCCAGCAGGTGTGCCCCGCTCCGCGCCTGGCCATCGACCTGGTGACCGCGCCGTGAAGCCCGACGCTCCCCCGGTCACGGAGGGCGGCGACGAGCAGGTCCTCGTCTTCCCGGCGCTCTACGACGGAGAGCTGACCCCGGAGGGGGTGGCCGACCTCTTCGCCACGCTGCGCGAGCACGTGGGGGCGGCGCGGGTCGAGGTGCGCGTGCGCCCGCGGCGACACGAGGCCATCCCGGAAGCCCCCGCGGGAGCGCACGGCCTAGAAGACGCGCAGGAGGCCGTGCTCGGGGCGCGACCGCGTGCCGTCCAGCTTCGCTACCCCTGGGAGGGTGCCTGGTGGTGCGACACCCTCATGCCGCGCCCAGACGGGGGTGTCTTGCTGGTGCGCGCCCGGCAGGACCGGCCGGACGAGGCGCCCGGCTCCTGAGCCCGAGGGGCGGAGCGGGCGTGGCCTCGCGCCGCCCTGCGGGGCCTCAGTCCTTGTCGCGGACCTGGGCCAGGCCGGACTCCAGCCACGAGTAGACGGCCACGGTGCTGGGGAAGCCCAGGGTCCCGGCGGCCAGGGCGACGACCTGGTAGAGCGCGGCCGGGTCCACGCCCAGGGCGGCGGCCTTGCGGGCGTTGGAGCGCACGGCGCCCTCGCGCATGGCGCCGGCGGCCACGGCCAGCTTCACGAGGCGGGCCGTCTTCTCGTCCAGGGGGCCCTCGGCGCCGGCGAGGGAGGTCTTGTCCCAGGCCTCGGCCAGGAGCGGAAACTGCTCGGTGAAGCGGGTGTAGGTCTTGGGAGGCTTGGGGAGCTTGGCGTCGCTCATGGGGTGATCCTCGTGGGGTGAGAGGGTGGTGGATGCTCGTTCGACCGAGCGGCCGAGCCCGGGCTCGCCTCGGCGTCGCGGCGACGCAGGAGACCGGCGTCCGGCCCGCCCCGCTCCTGGCGGGACCCTTGACGCCACGGACCGTAAGCCGTGTCGCACCCGTTGCCAACCATCAAGCGAGCCAGCCCATCGGTCACCAAGCCCGACGAAGCCAAGCCCAGAGAGCACGAGGCCGAACCGCGACCGAGGGGGCGAGAGACGCGCTGCGCGAGATGATCTACAGTTCGTGCGCCCAGCCGCGCGGACCCCCCAACGCCGCCCCTCGACGGCGCGCGGCCGGCCCCAGCAGGAGCCCCCATGACGGACACCCCCAAGCAAGACGCCGCCACCAGCCAGGCAGCCCCCGCGGAAGACACCACCACCGCGGGCGCGAAGACCCAGGACGGCCAGCAGAGCCTGTTCGACGCTGGCGCAGCGCCCACACCCCGAGCCGACACCGAGACCCCCAAGCGCACCTCGCGCCGCCGCACGTCACGGGCCAAGACCTCGGCCAAGACGAGCCCCCGGCGCACCAGCCGACGCAAGACGACCACCGCCCAGACCGACGCCCCCGCGCCGCCCACCGAGAACGCCGAGGACGACGCCCAACCCGCGGCCAACAAGCCCGCCCCCCGCCGGACCCGCCGGACGGCCGCCAAGAGCACGCGCACCCGCAAGACCGGGAACGCCAGAAAGCCCACAACGACGGCGAAGGAGAAGGCGGAAGCGGAGGAGACGGAGAAGGCGCAGGCGCAGGAGACTGCGGGTGCGGACGCGGAAGCGGACGTGGAGGCGGACGCGGCTGCGAGAGCGGGCGCGGAGGCGGGCGCGGACGCGGAGGCGACTGCGGCTGCCAAGGCGGGCGCGGAGGCGGACGCGGACGCGGACGTGGAGGCGGAGGCGGCTGCGGACGCGGGAGCGGAGGCGGGTGCGGACGCGGGAGCGGGCGCGGACGCGGAGGCAACTGCGGCTGCCAAGGCGGGCGCGGAGGCGGACGCGGGCGCGAAGGCGGGTGCGGACGCGGGAGCGGGCGCGGACGCGGAGGCGACTGCGGCTGCCAAGGCGGGCGCGGAGGCGGACGCGGGCGCGAAGGCGGAGGCGGACGCGGGCACGGAGACGACTGCGGCTGCGGAGGCGGGAGCGGACGCGGCTGCGGACGCGGAAGCGGGAGCGGGCGCGGAGGCGGGCGCGGAGGCGGCTGCGGAAGCGGGCGCGGAGACGGGAGCGGAGACGGAAGCGGAGGCGGAGGCGGAGGCGGAGGCGGGCGCGGAGGCGGAGGCGGGAGCGGCCGCGGAGGCGGACGCGGAGGCGGCTGCGGAAGCGGGAGCGGATGAAGCTGCGGTCGTCGAGCCGGGCGATCGCCCCACGACCAAGCGCCTCTGGATGGACCGCACGGCGGCGGTGCCCGAGGCGCTGGACGCGGCCTTCTCGGGGATCGTGGCCTTCGCCGTGGATGCCGCCCGCCGGGTCGACGTGGATCCCGTGACCGCCGTCCACGAGTTCCGCAAGGCCACCCGCCGGGCGCGGTCGCTGGTGAAGCTCATGGAGCCGCTGCTGCCCGAGGCCACCGCCAAGGATCTGGGCCGGGCGCTCAAGAAGGCCGTCAAGCCCACGTCCAAGCTCCGCGACGACGACGTGCTCCTGCCCCTGCTGGACGAGCTGGGCCGCGACGCCCGCCTGGCGCCCGTGGTGCGGGACGTGCGGGCCGTCCTGGAGGAGGCCGTGGCGCGGACCCGCGCGTCCCTGTCCCCGCCCACGGTCCTGGAGCGCGCGGCGGAGCGCCTCACCCCCCTGACCGGCGGCGTGGGCGCGCCGAACGTGCGCAAGGCCAAGCGCGCCGTGCGCAAGCGCTGGCACGAGTTCCGGCGCGCCTCCCTGGACGACCTCGTGCGCGGCCTGGCCGAGAGCTACCGCCAGGCCCGACGCGGCATGCGGCGCGCCGCCGAAGACCGTCGCGTGCCGGACATCCACGCATGGCGCCTGCGGCTCAAGGAGCTGCGCTATCAGCTCGAGCTGTTCCAGGGCGTGGCACCCCTGGACGCCCTGCGCGCCCAAGTGGCCCAGCTCGCCCAGGACCTCGGCGCCGTCACCGATCACATGAACCTCCACGACCGCGTGGTCATGGCGGCCCCGGACCTGCCCGACCCCGAGGCGGCCGAGGCGCTGGTGGAGGCGATCCTCGCGCGCACCGTGACGCTGTTGGACGACGCCCTGGACCGCGCGGCGGCGGTGTTCGCCAGACGCTCCAAGGACTTCCGCAAGGACGCGCGAGCGGCCCTGGACGACGCGGGGACGGGCCAGGGCGAGGACTCGAAGCGAGAGGAGGAGAGAGCGTGAAGCCCCCCAAGAGCCCCTACTTGGTCCCCTTCGACGGCGACTTCCGCGTGCGCGGGGCCGCGACCCTCCCGCCCGAAGGGCGGCGCGACCCGCGCGCCAACAAGAAGCGCCTCAAGCGCTACGTCAAAGAGCTGCGCGAGCTCCAACGGAAGCTCTACGCCGACGACCGTTACTCGCTGCTCCTGGTCTTCCAGGCCATGGACGCGGCGGGCAAGGACGGGACCATCCGCGCCCTGCTCACGGGCGTGAACCCCGCGGGCTGCCAGGTCTCGTCGTTCAAGAAGCCCTCGGCCGAGGAGCTGGACCACGACTTCCTGTGGCGCACCGCGCGCCGCCTGCCCGAGCGAGGGCGCATCGGCGTGTTCAACCGCAGCTACTACGAGGAGGTCTTGGTGGTGCGGGTGCACCCGAGCTACCTGCGTGGCCAGCGCCTGCCGGGGCTCCCCGAGGACCCCAGCGCGGACGACCTCGACGCGCTGTGGGAGGAGCGCTACGCCTCCATCCGCCAGCACGAGCGGCACCTCCAGCGCAACGGCACGGTGATCCTCAAGTTCTGGCTCAACGTCTCCCCCGAGGAGCAGAAGCGCCGCCTGCTCCGGCGCATCGACGACCCCTCCCGGAACTGGAAGTTCTCGGAGGTGGACGTGGCCGAGCGCGCCCACTGGCCGCGCTACATGGAGGCCTACGAGGACCTCCTCCGGGCCACGAGCCGACGCTGGGCGCCGTGGTACGCCATCCCCGCGGACGACAAGCCCTTCATGCGAGCGGAGGTGGCGCGGATCACGGTGGAGGCGCTGCGCAAGCTCGACCTCTCCTACCCCCACGTCTCCCAAGCACGTCACGAGGAGCTGCTGAGCTTCCGCGCCAAGCTGGAGGCCCAGCGGGTGGCCGGTGAGGCCCCCCACACGACCGGGAAGACACGAGCCGGCACTCCAGAGGAGGCGTGACCGTGGGCCACAAGAGCAGCAAGCACGAACCGCGCCCCCCGCGCCCGGAGGACATCGCCGCCTGGAACGTCCCGCCGCTCGGCTGGCTGCGAGCGTGGGAGGCGGTGCGGGCGGTGGACGGCGCCAAGTCCGCCCTGGACGAGGCCCTGGACGCCCTGGACGACGCCCAGCGCGCGGTACAGCGCGCCGAGAAGAAGGCCAAGAAGAAGGCCAAGAAGCACGACAAGGCCAAGCGCAAGGGCAAGAAGGCCCACACGGCGCGCTCGGCCCGCAAGGCGAGCGACGCCCGGACCCACGCCGCCGAGCGGCTGGCCGAGGCGCGGCGCGCCGTGGCCCAGGCGAGCCGCGTCCTGGCGGCGGCCCGCGCCGAGGCCGACGAGGCCGTGGAGCGCGCCTTCCGGGCCGCGCGCCGCAAGCTCCAGGTCGTACCGCGCGCCGCTCCCCGGAACGACGAGGCGCCCCGGGACGGCGCATAGGAGCGACGGCGGCGGTGAAGCGCCCCGCGGAGGAGCTGGCACGCGGGCTGCTTGGTACCGTGGGGTTATGAACGCACCCACGTCACGACGTGCCCCAGCGCCAGCTCCCCCCTTCCCGGGCACGCGCCCGCGCCAGGTCGACGCCCCCACCGCGAGCGCGGCCAAGCGCCTGGCGCGCTGGGGGGCCCTGGCCTGGTCCTCCCTGGCCGAGGTCCTGTGGCCGCGGCGCTGCGCGGCCTGTGAGGCGCCCTCGCCCGGGCACCTGCTGTGCCCGGGCTGCGAGGCGTCGTTGGTCCCCAGCGCCGGGGCGTGTTGTCCCCGCTGCGGGCTCGTGTGGCTGGACCCCGTGCCCGGCGCCCCGGACCTCCTGTGCGCGGCGTGCCGCAAGGAGCCGCCGCCCTACGTGCGCGCCCGGGGTGCCTTTGCCTACGGGGGCGCTCTCCAGGAGGTCATCGCGCGCTGGAAGAACGCGCCGGCCGGGGTGCTGGGGGCGGACCTCGCGGCCCTCATGATGACCCAAGCCGACGCCCTGGGCTGGGAGGCGCTGCCCGCCGAGACCGTCGTCGTGCCCGTCCCCTCGCCCCTCACGCACGTGCGGGCGCGGGGCTTCAACCCCGCGGGGGTCCTGGCGCGGGCCTTCGCGCGCCGCCTGGGCCTGCGTCTGGCGGCCCGGGGGCTCCGGCTGCGCCGCCCCATCCCGTCCGCCCACGGGATGGGGCGCGAAGCGCGCCGGAGGCGGGCGCGGGGGGCCTTCGAGGCCCGCGCCAGGGCCGTGCGCGGGCGGGTGGTTGTCGTCGTGGACGACGTGATGACCACGGGGGCCACGGTGGAGGCCGCTGCGCGCGCCTGCCTCCGCGCTGGGGCCAAGGAGGTGGAGGTGGCGGCGCTGGCGCGTGTTCCGTGGTGAAGGGCTCGCCCGGCGGGCGCTAGCGCACGCCAGCCGCGCCGGGCCTCTACGGCTGGGCGGGGGGCGCTGCGGTGGGGTCGGGGGCCTCGGCCTGGGGGGCCGGTGGGGGCGCGTCGCCCAGCTCGATGGCGTCCAGCTCGCGCTGGACGTCCGGGTCGTCCAGGAGCGCCCAGACGCGCTCGTCACCGAGCACGGTCACCCAGTCCCCGCGCTGCATGGCGTCGACCATCTCGGGCGACCGCAGGAAGGCCGCCTTGGGGTGGGCGAGGATGGCGAGCATGTGCGGGTCGGAGGCCAGCTCGCCGGCCGTGCGGCGCTGGAGCACGGCGCCCAGCTTCACCGTGGCCCGCACGCGGGGGAAAGCGTCGCTCTCCAGGACGTTGTGGGCCACGACCCAGCGCCCCGTCTCGCTGTCGTCATAGGGGAGGGGCAGCTTCCCGGTGGTGCGATGGACGATGATGAGGGCCACCACGGCCACGTAGACGAGGAGCGCCGCCTTGGCGGTGCCCAGCGCGGCGCCGATGGAGCGGTCCAGCCAGCCCAGCGTGCGGTCGCTCTGGCGAATGGGGCGGGTGGCGAGGCTCACGAAGATGCCGCCGATGACGTAGATCACGCCGAAGACGACGAGGAACGCGAGGAGCCCCGAGGCTTGGGGCGAGGCGCCTAGCCCCTCCAGGTGAGGCGCGACCAGGCCGCCGCCCCAGCGCGCCAAAAAGAAGGCCAAGATGGCTACGGCGAGCTGCCCGAGCTGGTAGAGGAAGCCCTGGGCGAGCCCCCGCAGGGCGCCGAGCAGGACGACGATGAGGACGACGACGTCGAGTGCCATGGCGCCATGCTAGCCCACGTCGGGATGCCGCGCGAGGTCGTCCGCGACGCCCCGGGCTCACTGGGGATCGAGGGGGTCGGAGGCGTAGCCCGTGAGCTCCACGTAGCCCACGCCGTGGTCGGGCACGCCTCCCCGGGTGCCCGCGACCTCCACGGCGCCCTCCCAGTAGTTCTGCGCCAGGTTGGGCATCTCCTGGTCATCCACCGAGGTGCGGACCTCCAGGTGCCAGCCTTGGGAGGGGATGTCGATGTCCCAGTCCAGGGGGTAGACCCCGTCGGTGTGGGGGCTCGCCCACTGGCGCAGCGGGGTCACCGTGACGGCGTCCAGGCCCACGAGGTCGGTCTGGCCCCCGGCGGGGTCGGTGATGGTCCCCCGCTGCAAGACGAGCACGTCGTCCCAGTCGCGGAACTGGAACAGCATGAGCTCGTAGCCGCTGTCGAGCTGCACGCTCCACCAGTCCCACCCCTTGAAGCCGTTGGCGTCGAAGTCCCCCCACTGGTGGTCCATCCAGGCCTGCCCCTCGACCACGTAGATCCCCGGCGTGGCGCCGGGCACCGTGACCGTCCCCTGCGCCGTCATGCGCGTGTAGGAGTAGTAGTAGCTGTCGCCCGCGGTGTCGCCCATGGCGATGACGCCGTCGCCTCCGTGGTAGGTGACGTGTTTCGTCGGCGCGACGTCGAGGTCGAAGACCCACTCGCCCGCTGGCCCCTGGGCACCGGCGGGGTCGGCGATGACCCCGCGGATGTGGTCGCGCCCGTCCCCGCCCAGCTCCACGAGACACGGCTGAACCTCCAGCGTCACGGGTGGGGGCACCGGCCAAGGGGCGGCCTCGGAGGGCCAGCGGTCGGCGTCGACGGTGATGGAGTCGTCGTGGACGTGGTTCTTGGCGAGCTTGTCCGTCACGGCCACGTGGCACATGAAGCCGAGGCCCTGGAGCCCGCCGCCGAAAAACGACATGTCCTGCTGAAAGAGCGCCAGCTCGAAGCCCCACGCGCCGGTGGCGTCCCCGGCGTCCGAGCCCTCTCCGGCGAGGCCCTGGGCGGTGAGGTGCCCCGTGTAGTACCACCACTCGATGGTCTGCTTGTGGGGGGATGCGTCGTCGGGCAAGGAGACGGCGGTGGGGGCGCACTGCCCCGCGTTGCAGAAGGTGCCAGGGCCGCACGGTGTCCGGGTGGGCGCGCCACCTTCGCAGACCACGGTGTCGTCCCCCTCGCACCAGCGGGCGCCGTCGTCACACGAGCCCCCCGCGTCGCCCGCGTCGCCGTCCTGGGCCGCGGCCGTGTCCGCGCGGGCGTCCGCAGAGGCGTCGGAGAGCGTCTCGGCACCGGACGCGCCGTCGCAGGCCGCGAGGCCCCACGCCAGCGCGAGCCCGAGCCCCGCCGGGCCCACGAGCCCCATGAGGCCCAAACGCGCCCGCGCCCGCTCCCGCGCCATCGTCTCGCCGCCGCGTCCCTCGTCCACCAGCCGCCTCCTCTCATGGTCCCGACGGCGCACGCTCGGCGCCGCGCGGGGACGCTACACAGCGCGCACCGTCGGAGCAAAGGCTGCGCCGGCGGACGGCCGCGGCACCTTCTCGCTTGCGCCCCGGGCCCAACGCCCCGACGATGGGCCGCCCATGGGACGCGCCGCGCCGGACATCGTCGCCGAGGACCTCGCGAAGACCTACCTGGTGGCCCACAAGGAGCCGGGGCTCCGGGCCACGCTGCGCCACTTCGTGCGGCGGCGGCGACGGGCCATCGAGGCCGTGCGGGGCGTGTCCTTCCAGGTGGAACCGGGTGAGATCACGGGATTCCTCGGCCCCAACGGCGCGGGCAAGACGACGACCCTCAAGATGCTCACGGGCCTCATCGAGCCCACGGGAGGCCGCGCCGAGGTCCTGGGCTTCCGGCCGTTCGGGCGCAAGGCGGCGCTGCTCCGGCAGATCACGCTGGTCATGGGCCAGAAGCAGCAGCTCCTGTGGGATCTCCCGGCCTGGGACTCCCTGCGCATCAACGCGGCCATCTACGACATCCCGCCCGCCGAGGCGCGGGCGCGCGTGTCGGAGCTCGCGGAGATGCTGGAGCTGGGCGAGGAGCTCACGCAGCCGGTGCGCAAGCTCTCGCTGGGCCAGCGCATGAAGGTCGAGCTGCTGGCGGCCCTGCTCCACCGGCCGCGGGTGCTCTTCCTGGACGAGCCCACCCTGGGCCTCGACGTGACGGCGCAAGCCTCGGTACGCGACTTTCTGCTCCGCTACAACCGGCGCTACGAGGCGACCATCCTCCTCACGAGCCACTACATGGCGGACATCGCCGCCCTGTGCCGCCGCGTGCTGGTCATCCACGAGGGGAGCCTCCTCCACGACGGCCCCATCGACGCGCTCCTGGAACGCTTCTCCCCCCACCGCGAGCTGCGCCTAGACCTCTCACGGCCCGTGCCCGCCGAAGCGCTGGCCTCCTACGGCACGGTGAAGCGCGTGGAGGGGACGCACGCGCGCATCGACGTGTCCCGCGAGGAGCTCACGCGGGCCGTGAGCCGCGCCCTGGCGGAGCTGCCCGTGACGGACCTGGAGGTCCGAGAGCCCGCCCTCGAAGATGTCATCGCGCGCATTTTCCGCACGGGCTCCGCCGAGCCTGACCGCACGGGCTCCGCCGAGCCTGACCGCACGGGCTCCGCCGAGCCTGACCGCACGGGCTCCGCCGAGCCCGACGGCGCCGCTCCCACCGGGCCGGAGGCCGCCGCGTGAGCGGGGCGCCGCCGCGCGGGCGGAGGGGCGGGCGGCTCCGCACCATGCTGGGCGTCTACTACGCCTACATGCTGGCCTACCGGGCCGAGCTCATCCTGTGGGCCCTGGCGAACAGCCTGCCCTTCATCCTCATGGGGCTGTGGATGGAGGCCGGCGCGAGCGGCCACTTCGGCTACACGCCCGTGGAGTTCGCGCGCTACTTCCTGACGGTCTTCCTGGTGCGCCAGCTCACCGTCGTGTGGGTGGTCTGGGACTTCGAGTCCCTGGTCGTCAAGGGGGGCCTGTCGCCGCGGCTCCTCCAGCCCCTGGACCCCGTCTGGCGCCACGTCGTGGGCCACGTCGCCGAGCGCGGCGCCCGCGGCCCCTTCACGCTGGCCCTGGTGGCCCTGTTCTTCGCCCTCTACCCCGAGGCCTTCTGGGTCCCCTCGCCCGGGCGCGCGGCCCTCTTTCTGCTCCTGGTCGTCGCCAGCTTCGCGGCGCGCTTCGTCATGCAGTACACCTTCGCCATGCTCGCCTTCTGGACCGAGCGCGCCAGCGCCATCAACCAGCTCTGGTACATGTTCTACCTGTTCCTCAGCGGGATGATCGCGCCCCTGGACCTGTTCCCCCCCGCCGCCCGCGATGTGGCCCTGTGGACCCCCTTCCCCTACCTCGTGGAGCTCCCCGTGACCTGCCTCACCGGGCGCCCCCTCTCCGCCTCCTACCTCGCCCAGAGCGCCCTGGTGCTGGGCACCTGGACCCTGGCCTTCGCCCTCCTCAACCGTCTCCTCTGGCGCGCCGGCCTCCGGCGCTACTCCGGCATGGGGGCTTAGGGCGACGTGCTCCGCTACCTCCGCGTCCTGAGGCTCTTCTGGGGGACCTCCATCGCCGCCGAGATGGAGTACCGCGCGAACTTCGTCATCGCCGCCCTCGCCAGCGCCCTGGGACTGGGCGGAGCCGTGTTCTCGCTGTCGCTGTTCTACCGCGGCGGCCACCACTTCGACGGGTGGCCCTGGGAGGCGTCGGTCCTGGTGCTGGGCGTGTTCACGGTCCTCCAAGGCTTCGCCACGACCTTCCTCGTACCCAACCTGGGCCGCATCGTCCGCCACGTCCAGGAGGGAACCCTGGACTTCGTGCTCCTCAAGCCCGTGGACAGCCAGCTCTACGTATCGGCGCGCAGCCTCTCGCCCTGGGGCCTCACGGACGTGGTCTTCGGCCTGCTGACCATCGGCTGGGCGGGGCGCGCGCTGGGGCTCGACGCGGGCGACTATCTCCTCGGGGCCCTGCCCCTGGCCTTCGCCCTGGGGACCTTCTATGCGCTGTGGTTCATGCTGGCGACGCTCGCAATCTGGTTCGTGAAGATCTACAACGCCACCAACGTTCTCCAGGGCTTGCTGGACGCCGGGCGCTTCCCCATGGCGGCCTATCCCGCGTCCTTCCGGGTGTTCTTCACCTTCGTGGTCCCGGTGGCCTTCCTCACAACCGTGCCCGCCGAGGCCATGCTGGGCCGTGCGAGCCTGGAGACGCTGGGCTGGTCGGCGGCCGTGTGCGCCCTCACCCAGGGGCTCGCCCGCTGGTTCTGGCGCTTCGCCCTGCGCTCCTACACGAGCGCGTCGAGCTGACAGCCGCCCCGGCGCGGCTTGCCGCCAGCTCCCCGGGGCTGGCACAGTGGGGACCACGCCGCGCGGGGCCTCGGTACGACCCGAGCGACCCCGGACCGGGACGCGGCCACAACGAAGGAGTCGAGGATGAACGCGTGTGAACTCGGACGGCGCGCCCGCCGCGCGGGGGACCCCAAGGCGGGCGCATGGGACCTGGCGTGGGTGGTGTGGCTGGGTGCGACGCTGACGCTGAGCCTGGGCCTCGCCCCGGGCTGCGGAGACGACAGCGTCCAGTCGGGCATCGTGGGGGCGGACGGAGGTGTGAGCCCCGATCTGACCACGGGCGGCGACGGGAGCGCAGGCCAGGACGCGGGGCCGGACGCGGCCACGGACACGGCCGCCGACGCGGCCACGGACACCGCGACCGACGCCGCGACGGACACCGCCTCGGACACCGCGACCGACGCCGCGACCGACGCCGCGACGGACACCGCCTCGGACACCGCGACCGACGCCGCAACAGACACCGCCTCGGACACCGCGACCGACGTCACCACGGACACCGCGGCGGACACCAACTCCACGGGCCTGGACCTCACCGACGCCGAGATCGGCCAGATGTGCGGCGCGCTCTGCAAGCAGGCGGCCCAAAAGTGCGGCGACCTCTCCGCCGTGGGCGGCTCCGAGGCCGCCTGCGCGGTCCAGTGCATCAACAGCGCCACGGACGACGGCTGGTGGCTGGGCAACTACCAGTGCTTCCAGCTCACGTGCAGCGCGGACTGCTTCGCCAGCGGCGAGCCCGTGACCGCCCCCACGAACTGCGACACCTTCTGCGCCGGCATGGACGCCTGCGGCTTCCTGCCCATGATCGACCTCCCCGACGGCTCGGCGGAGCTGTGCCGCCCCCTGTGCGCCGGCGCCGACGCCACGGGGCCCGGCGCCGCCTCTGCCTTCCAGTGCGCGAACGACGCCCTGGCCGAAGGCTGCTCCACGGGCGCCGTGAGCGCCTGCCTGGCGCCGGCTCCCACGCCCACCTGCGAGCAGATCTGCGCCGGGTTCTACGACGCCACAGCGGACCAGTACTGCGCCCCCGGCTCGGACTGGGCGGCAGCCTGGCCCACGCCGGGCGACTGCGAGGCGGCCTGCGCCACGGCCGAGGCCGCGGGCGCCTCGATGAACTTCACGGCGTGCACGTGGATCCAGGGCTGCGGTGACCCCTCCGAGTGCGCGGACATCGGCGCCGACGTGCCCGTGGACTGCTACCCCTTCTGCAGCGCCTTCCAGGGCCTGTGCTCAGACCTGGATCCAGGCGCGGCGGCCTTCTGCCCCAACCTGTGCGCAGCCATGACCTACACCTGGGACACGCCGAGCTCCGCCGACGCCTCCCAGTGCGTGGCCTCCCTGGAGAGCTGCCCCGCCGACCCGGGCGAGACCTTCTTGTGCCTCATCGAGCCCAGCTCGGAGTGCACGTCCATGTGCGACGACCTGGCCGCCTGCGGCTTCTTCGTGGGAACCGACTCCCCCACACCCGAGGAGTGCGCCCTGCAGTGCACGGCCCTGGCCGGTCAGGACCCCGCGACCTGGGACCCCATCCTCGCCTGCGTGGCCGAGGCCACAGACTGCCCCGCCAAGGGGGCCTGTCTGCCCCACGACAGCCCCACCGACGCCGTGTGCGGCGACTCCTGCACCCAGACCGCCGCCTGCGCGGGCGACCCACCCCTGGACGTGGACGCCTGCATCCAGTCGTGTGCTGAGACGCTGGTGACGGCGGGGCCCTCGGGCGTGGGCGCCCCGGTGTGCAAGGCCCTGGCCCCCTGCGACGAGCAGCTCGCGTGCGACGCGGTGGACCTCCCCGCGACGGGCATCCCCGCCGCCTGCCAGACGGCTTGCGAAGACCCCGCCAACGCCGACACGTGCGCCGACCTGGCGCCCCCGGGGGACACGGCGGGCGCCACGACCGCCTGCCTCCACGCCTGCGCGGGGGCCCTCCAAGCCCTGGGGCTCAGCGGCACGGCGGACGCCACCTGTGTGGTCGAGGCCCTCACGCCGGCCTGTGCCCCTGCGGCCGCGTTCGTCTGCGCACCGCCAACGGCCACGCCGGCGGCGCTGGACGTCCAGTTCCAGGGCTTCTCGGGAGGCGGCCCCGGCAGCGGCGGCCCCGGCAGCGGGGGAGGCACGGTCTACGTGCGGCTCCGGGAAGCCGGCGCGGCCACGGTGCTGGCCAGCGCCTCGGCGAGCCTGAAGCCCTCGGGCACGACGGTGACCTTCGCCGAGCCCGTCGTGGGCGGCACCTACGACGTGGAGTACATGCTCGACGTGGACGGCGACGGTGCGTGCAGTGACGGAGACTTCGCCGCCATCCTCACCGTGGGCCCGCTCACCGGCGACACCGAGCTCGCCGTGACGCCGGACACCGCCTCCTACGATCCCTCCCTCTGTCAGACGTTCTACCAATGAGACTCGTCGGTCTCAGCGCGGCCAGCGTGTTGGCCGCGGCGGCGCTCCTCGCGCCATCCCCGGTGGCACACGCTGGCGGAGGCGTCGCGACCGGCGACCCCGCGGCGGGGGGCTACGAGTCGGGCTTGGTCGGCTCGGCCAGCCTGTCCTACGTGGGGCTCAACGGGCCGCTGGGCCTGTCGCTGGACGGGTACGAGAACTCCGCGGTGGGCTTCGACATAGGGCTCGCCTACCGCATCTATCAATTCGAGTTCGGCGTCACGGTGGGCCAGCAGGGCAACGGCACGTTCATCTCCAGCGTCTCCGGGCGGCGGGTGTCCTTCGGCGGGCAGTCCTTCGTCACGGGGGACCTCCGCTGGGCCATGTCCGCCTCGAGCCAGGGCCGCACGACGCTGGCGCTGGGTGTGGGGTGGCTGGGCCAGCGGTTCACCCTGCCGGCCCGCGCGGAGGTGGCCCGAGACGCCGACGTAGAGGTCGCCGCGCTCCCGGCCTACGTGAGCAGCTTCGTGCTCGCCATCGACCTCACGCAGAGCCTGCGCGTGGCCGAGGGGATCGCGATCTTGGGCGGGATGCGCATCCTGGTGGGCGCCGCGGACATCCCCGTGCAGGACACCACCTATCCCTACGGCTTCGCCTCGGTGGGCGCGCGGCTGGGCGTCGTCCTCACGCTCTGATGCCCGGCGCGCCACGTGCTCCGCGGCGCGCCCCCAGAACGATGGCTCTCAAAGACGCGCGCAGGCCGCCGCCACGGCCGCGTCCAGGGTCCCCGGGGCGGGACCGCGGCGCTCGGCGCCGCTCGGGCCGCCGGACCACACGAGGTGCCAGCCGTCCTCCTCGTGGTGGATGGAGAAGGCCTGAACATAGGCGTCGTCGCCCGAGCCGCCCTGGGCGCGGGCCGTGCCTCCCAAGATCCGAGCGGGCCCATCGCCGCCGCCGATCTTCTCGCAGACGAAGCCCGCGGCCTCTAGGGTGCTCATCGCCTCTTCCACCGTCATCGCCGTGTTCCTCCTGCGTGGGGCTGCGTGGGGCTGCGTGGGGGCTCGCCCCGGGGGGCGCAGCCGTGCTCATCCTACCCTCGGGTGGCGCTGGCGTCAGCCTCCGCGCGCCCCCCCGCGACTCGGCGATTGACCCGGGCGCACGCGGGCGGTAGCAACACCGGGCGCGCGAGGAAGCCGGTGCGAGGCCGGCGCTGCCCCCGCAACTGTAGCCGGTGACGAACTCGGCAGACCACTGGCGCCACCGCGACCCGAGAGTCGGGTCGGGCGCTGGGAAGGGCCGAGGGAGGATGACCCGGGAGCCAGGATACTCGCGACGCGCCACGAAACAGACGGCACACCGGGCCTCGGGCGGAGGCTGGTGGAGCGGCCCCGAGAGCTCCCGCTCGTCGCCCTCCTCCCCTCCCCGCGATGGCCTCCCGGGCCGTCCCCACCCCCGCGGAGGGCGGAGATGGTGCGACGAACGAAGCGGCTCCTCGCCACGGCGGCCGCCTGGACCCTGACGACCCTGCCCCTGGCCCTGCCCCTGGTTGGCGCCCCTGGCTGCGACGCGAGCAGCCCCCCGGATGCGTTCGCGGACGCGGCGGCGGACACGGCTACGGACGCGGCGGCGGACGCGGCGGCGGGCACGGGCGCGGACACGGCGGCGGACGCGGCGGCGGACGCGGTGGCGGACACGGGCGCAGACGCGGCGGCGGACGCGGTGGCGGACGCGGTGGCGGACACGGGCGCGGACACGGCGGCAGACGCGGCGGCGGACGCGGTGGCGGACGCGGTGGCGGACACGGGCGCGGACA
>CAYZID010000005.1:52234-62425 GCA_964478315.1 uncultured Myxococcales bacterium
CGGTGGCGGACACGGCGGCGGACACGGGCGCGGACACGGTGGCGGACACGGTCCCCGACCCCACCCCCGCGCTGCGCTACGCGGACGAGGTGGTCGAAGCGCCCAGCGCCACGGTGCCCCTGGGCACGGGCGGCTTCGGCGACCCCGCCCAGGCCGCGAACGGCGTCCGCGGCGGCGGGGCGGGCGGCGGGGGCATGGACGTCTTCTCCCTGGGCTCCACGGACGTCGACGGCTACCTCGTGCTGCGCTGGTCCGGGGCCCGCGTCGTGGACGGGCCGGGCTACGACCTCGCGGTCTTCGAGAACCCCTTCATCGTGGGCGCCGGGCCCAACGCGTTCATGGATCCCGTGGTCGTCGAGGTGTCCCGCGACGGCCAGTCCTGGGTGGCCCTGCCCCACGACTACACCGCGCCCGACGAGACCCTCTACAGCTCCCTGCCAGAGCACTGGCCCGGCTTCGCGGGCGTCCACCCCGTCCTCTACCACGAGGAGGACAACCCCGTGGATCCCCTGAACCCCCAGGTGGCCGGCGGGGACGCCTACGACCTCGCGGACCTCGCCGTGACGGCCGCGGACGACCCCGAGGCGGCCGCCATCCTCGCCCAGGGCTTCGTCTACGTGCGCCTCACGGCCGCCACGGCGCGCACGAACCCCGACACGGGCCAGCCATACCCCCATGACCCCATCAGCAACGGCCCCGACATCGACGGCGTCTACGCCCGCGTCGTGCCGGAGGCACCGTGAGCCGCGCGACCGCCATCGCGGCCCTGCTCTGTCTCACGGCCGCGGCCTGCGAGGCGCCCGCCACGAGCCCGCCCGGGGGCCTGGGCCCAGACACCTCCGAAGACGCCGCGGCGGGCCCGGACACGGGCCCGGAGACGGACGCGGGCGGCGGGTCCACGGCGAACCTCCCCTGGGCGGGCATGGCCGTGGTGTGCAGCGACTACGGCTCCACGTCCGTGGCCCTCGTGGACGCCGCCGGGCGCACCGTGACGACCCCGACGCTCATCCACTCGGGCTCCCTCCCGCCGGGCGTCTTGCCCGCCCTGGGCGGCGACGTGGACCTGCCCACGACGGCCCCGCCCGACGGATCGGTGCTCCTCCTGGACCGCACGCCCAGCGCCGTGCTGACCTTCGTCGACCCAGCCACGGGCGCGGTGCGCCGGCAGGTGTCGGTGGCCACGGGCTTCGCCGCGAACCCCCACGACGCCCTCGTCGTGGGCGGCGCGGGGGCCTCGGGCGGCACAGGGGGCGGGCAGGAAGGCCACGGCTTGCCCCCGGGCTCGGTCCTCGTCACGCGGTACGACCCCAACCCCACGGCGGAGGCCGCGCCCCGGGCAGCGGACGCGCCGGCCCCCCTGAACGCGGGCGACGACCTGCTGCTCGTGGGGCCCGAAGGCGCCGCGGTGGCGGCGCTGCCCTTCACCGAACCGGACGGCTTCCCGGGGCGGCCCGACCGCCTCGTGCCCGTGGGCCCCAGCACGGTGTGGGTGTCCCTCAACCGCGTCTCCCGCGACTGGCAACGCTACCGTGAGGGCGCCGTGGCGGTCGTGGACGTGGCCGGCGTGCGCGGAACGGGCGAAGCCGCCCCCACGCTCACCCGGCGCGAGACGCTGCCCGTGGCGGACCTCACCAACTGCGGGGCGCTCGCGGTGGCGCCGCCGCGGGGCGAGGACGTGCGCTCGGGGAGCGAGACCGGCGCGGAGGCGGGCTGGCCCACGACCCGCGCCGTGGCCCTGGCGTGCGGCGGCACCTGGCAGGTGGGGACCTCCTCCTTCGACCCCGACGAGAGCGCGCTGGTGCTGTGGGACGTGACGCCGGACGGCTCGGGGGTGGAGCGCGCGCGCCTGCTCGCCTCGGCGCTGCCGGGCGCCCAAGCCGCGCGGACCTTCGGTCCGGGCCTGGCCGTGCTGCCCAGCGGCGCGGTGGTGGCGACGGCGTATGGAAGCGACGGCGGCGGCCGCGCCGGGCGGGCGGCCGCGGGCGACGTCGCGGTGCTCTGGCAGCCGGACACCGGCCAGGTCCAGACGCTCTGGGAGGCGAGCGCCCCGTGGACTCTCTGGGCGGCCCAGGCGACCTTGGACGGGGCGGTCCTGCTGCCCGTCGCCGACGACCTCGACCCCGAGCTGTGTCGCCTGGAGGTCGGGGGTGGGGCGCCCGCCGTCTCCTGCGTGGACGCGTGCGCCTCCACGGGCCTCCCGCCGCGCGCCGTGCGCCCCTTCCTCCACGCCACCCGCTGAGCGCCTCGCGCGCAGGACGAGCCCGCACGTCCCAACAACCGACAGTCGCGGCGACAATGGAGACGAGCCCCTGCGCGCGCGAGCACGCGGCCGCCGACCTGTGCTACCGTCAACGGCGACGGACGCGCGAACACGCGGACGCGACACGAACACCTTCGCACGGAGTGGCCAGCGATGCCCCAGGTCGAGCCCCAACGTGCACCCGGCGCGGCGACGGCGCGGACGCGTACCGAGCGCCTGCTCGTCTTCGCCTCCCTCGCCACGGCCGCCTCGGTGCTGGGGCTCGGCGTACTGCTCCTCGCCACGGGGGCCGTGACCATGGGCCTCATCGCCTTTGGCGTGGGGCTCCCGGCCCTCCTCCCCCTGCCCATGCTGCGGGCGGGGGTGTCCACCCAGACCACCGTGAGCGTGTTCTTCGCCACGGGCTTCACCCTCCTCACGGCCACGGCCTGGGCCAGCGGGGCCGCCCTCTCGCCGCTCTGGCCCTCGGTCCTCGTGCTCCCGTCCTTGGTGGCCCTCCTCGCGGGGCCGGGCCGCGTCCTCCCCTGGGTCTGGACGGCGGCGGGCATCCCCCTCGCCGTCCTCGCCGGTGACCTCGCGGGCTGGGCGCCCGCGTCCTTCGTGCCGGCGGCATGGAACCAACCCCTCACGCTGCTATTGACCCTCGTGGGCGTGACGCTCTCGTTCCTCGTGGCGCGCATCTTCGAGAGCGACCACCTAGAGGCCTCCACGGGGCTGCTCACAGCCCAAGCGGCCACGGTGGAGCTCCTCCAGCGCCTGGGTGACGCCGACGAAGACCTCCGCCAAGCCGCGGCCGAGCTGTCGGGCGGGCAACCCGGCTCAAGCTCCCGCGGCGCCGAAGACGACGCCGCCCCTTCCCTGGTGGCCGTCATGCGCGAGGAGTCGGCCAAGGGGCACGCCCTGGTGGCCCAGGCGACCGCCACGGCGGAGCGCTTCGTGGGGATCCAAGAGCGCATCTCCCAGAGCTTCTCCACCCTCAGCGCCCGCCTGGACGACGTGGGCGAGATCGCCGACGCTCTCGGACGCCTGGCGAACCGCCTGGAGAGCATGGCCCTGGGCTTTCAGATCGAGGCCGCTGGCGTGGGCGCCATGGGGCGGCGATTTGCCGCCACGGGCTTGGGGATGCAGGAGCTCGCGGCCGCCGTCACCGCCGACGCACGGGAGATCCGCGCCACCCTCGACGCCATCCACACGGCCGCCAGCGACGCCCAGCTCCACGCGGACGAGGCGGCGCTCGCCACGGACGCGGCGCTGGACCACCTGGACATCTTGGCGGCGTCGTTCGAGCGGGTCTGCGAGCTGGTCGAGGAGGCCGCCAGCGCGGGCGACGGGGTCGTGGCCGCGACGATGGGACACCTGGACCTCCTCCGGGCCGAGCTCCACCGGGCCACGGAGAGCCAGGCGACCACGACGGCGGACGACGCCAAGCGCAAAGCCATCGCTCAGGCCCTCCCGGCCCTCATCGCCCTGGCCTCCGGGGCCGCCCTGACGGCCGCGGCTGCCCTGGCGGCGCTCGGGCTCCGCACGATCCCCCTGTTCCTGGTGACCCTGGGCATCCTGGCGGCCCTCCCCGTGGCGGTCCCCCGCCTGCGAGGCCGCGTGCGCCTGGGCGGTCACGTCTTCCTCCTCGCCACGGGGGCCTTGGTCGTGGGCGGCGCGGCGCTCTCCGGCGGCCTCGCGTCGCCCGTGGCGCCCGCCCTGGTCCTCTTGCCCCTGGCGGGGGTCTTCTTCTTCGGCCAGCGCGCCGGGTTGGCGTGGGTGGTAGCCTCGGCGGCGGCGGCGCTCGCGTTCTTTGGCGCGGCGCACGCGGGCGTCCTGCCGAGCTTCGACGTCTCCGACGCCGTGAACCGCGTGCTCCACGCCACCCTGGAGACCGTCTTCATCCTCATCGCCTTCGGCTACTCCACGTGGCTCGCGCGCCTCCTCGCCGACCACGCCGGCGCCCTGGAGGCGAGCGAGCGCCAGGTGCGCGACGCCCTGGGCCACGTGGAGGACGGCAGCGTCGCGCTCACCGGCGCCATGGCCGCGCTCGTGGGAGGACACGGGCGGGCTACCCCCCTGGTGGATCGCCTGGAGCGCGAGGCCCGCGGGGCCGAGGCGCGGGCCGAGGACACGCGCGCGGCGTTCCGCGACCTCACCGACCGCAACCGGGACGTCCAACGGGTCGCCGAGGAAGCCCAAGAGCGGGCCGACGCCCTGCGCGCCCTCCTCGCGCGCGTGGGGGACATCTCGGTGGACTTGGATCTCCTGGCGATCCAGACCGCCATCGAGGCCGTGCGGGCGGGCCAAGACGCCGCCGCCTTCCAGGTGCTCTCGCGCGAGGCCACGCGCCTCGCCGCGGCGGTGAAGGCCGACGCCAGCGACATGCAGCGCGGCCTCCAGCTCGCCCTCGACGCCGTGCAGGAGGCCCGGGACACGGCGCGCGAGGCCAGCGACGACACCCGCCAGGCGGCGGCCGCGGTGGAGGACCTCACGCGCGCCTTCGACACCGTGTACGACCTCGCCGCCCGAGGCGCCCAAGCCGGGCGCACCGTGGCCCAGCGAGCCGGGGACCACCTGTCGACGCTGCGCCGAGGCCTCGTCCAGACATGAGGCCGAGGCTCCCCGGTGTAGTCACACGCCCGCCCACCTCTAGCGGGTAGTGGTTGCCCTCGGGGGGGCGGCTGGTATGCTCCGTCCCCTCATGGCAAGGCTCTCCCAAACGGCACTGGTCGCGGGCCTCGGCGAGATCGTCGGGGCCGAGCACGTCTCCACCGGGACCGCCCAGCGGGTGGCCTACAGCGCCGACTTCTGGCCCCGCGCCCAGATCTGGAAGATGGGCGGGGACGTCGACCGCTACCCTCCCGACTGCGTCGTCTGGCCCGCGGACGAGGACGAGGTCGCGGCCGTCCTCCGCTTCTGCAACGAGCACCGCGTCCCCGTCATCCCCTACGGGGCCGGCTCGGGCGTGTGTGGCGGCACGGTCCCCGTCCACGGCGGCGTCGTCGTGGACGTCAAGCGCATGCAGCGCCTCATCGCCATCGACCGCACGTCGCTGACCGTCACGGCCCAGGCGGGGATCAACGGCCAACACCTGGAAGACCGCGTGAACGCCCACGGCGCGACCCTGGGCCACTTCCCCTCGTCCATCATGTGCTCCACCCTGGGCGGCTGGCTCGCCGCCCGCTCGGCGGGGCAGTACTCCTCGCGCTACGGCAAGATCGAGGACATGGTCACCAGCCTCCGCGTGGTCCTCGCGGACGGGACCATCCTCGACACGCGCGACCGAACCCCCGGCGCCCCAGACTGGACCCAGCTCATCGTGGGCTCCGAGGGCACCCTGGGCGTCATCACCTCCGCCCAGCTCAAGGTCCACCCCCTGCCGGAGTCGCGCGTCTTCCGCGGCTGGCGCTTCCGCCAGGTGAGCGAGGGCCTCACCGCCATGCGCCAGGTCATGCAGGCGGGCCTGCGCCCCGCCGTCCTACGCCTCTACGACCCCTTCGACTCGTTCATCGCCCTGGGCGGCGACCACGGCGAGGCCGACACCCAAGACCCCGGCCCCCTCGACGGCCTCCGGGCGCTGTTCGACTCCAGCGCCCCCGCCCGCGACCGCGCCGCCAAGGTCCTCCAGCCCCTCCGCCCCCTGGGCGGCCTCGCCCGGCGCGCCAAGCGCGCGGCCCTGGGCGCCGTCCTCAACGCCCCAGGCACCCTCAACGCCGCCCTGGGCGCCTTGCCCACGGCCTGCCTGCTCATCATCGGCTTCGAAGGCCCGCGCGAGACCGTCCGCGCCGACATGTGGCGCGCCGGGCGCATCTTGGCCGAGGCCGGCGGCAGCGACGCCGGCGCCGCCGTGGGCCAAGCCTGGGACGACCACCGCTACGACGTGAGCTTCAAGCAAGCCAAGCTCTACGAGGTGGGCGCCTTCCTGGACACCATGGAGGTCGCCTCCACCTGGGACCGCCTCTACCCCATGTACGTGGGCGTCCGGCGGGCGCTCGCCCCCCACGCCCTCATCATGGCGCACTTCAGCCACGCCTACCGCGACGGGTGCAGCATCTACTTCACCTTCGCCGGGCACCGGCGGGACAGCCGCCGCGCCGAGCGCCTCCACGCCAAGATCTGGGACGTGGGTCCCCGCGCCGTCCACGCCGCTGGCGGCACGGCCGCCCACCACCACGGCGTGGGCCTCGCCAAGCGCGACGCCATGGTCGAGGAGCACGGCGACATGCTCCGGGTGTGGCGCGCCCTCAAGGAGACCTTCGACCCCCGCCACATCATGAACCCAGGCAAGCTCTTCCCCGACGCCGAGGAGCTGCCCGGCGGCGACGACGACGCCCTCGGCTCCCTGGGAGGTAGCGCGTGAGGCCAGCTCCCCCCACCGAGACCGGCGGCGGCACCCCCGCCGCCACGCTGGAGGAGCTCCAGCGCATCGTCCCCACCGAGCAGATCGAGACCCAGGCCCAGGCCGACCCCGGCCGAGGCGGTTCCTGGGCCGTGGAGCCCGCCACGGTGGAGGAGCTGGTGGACGTCCTGCGCTGGGCCACCGAGCGCCACGCCGCCATCTTCACGCGCCACCCCCGGCCCACCGACCCCGACGTGTGCGGCCCCCGCCCCCGCATCTACCTGCGCGGGCGGCGCATGCGCCGCGTCAAGGACCTGGACATCGTCTCCGGGACCATCACGGTCCAGACCGGCGTCACCATGAAGGAGCTGGACCAGCAGCTCAAAGACCGCGGCTACACGACGGGCCTCCCCACGCGCCCCTGGCGCCAGGAGTCTCTGGGGGCCGTGCTCGCCGCCGCCCTGGACTCCCACTGGGGCCCCCACTTCGGCGCCATGGAGGGCGAGGTCGTGGGCCTGGGCGTGGTCTTCCCCGACGGCACGGCCACCACGAGCCGCCCGGCCCCGCGCAAGGCCGTGGGGCCCGACTTCGACCGCCTGTTCCTGGGGTCGCGCGGGCGCTTCGGCATCTTGTACGAGGTCACGCTGCGCATCTACCCGGGCACCGAGCGCCTGGTCCTGAGCTTCGGCGCCCCCTCGCTGTCCGCCGCCCTGGACGCCGTGCGCGAGGCCTTCGACTACGGGCTGGAGCCGCGCGCCGTGGAGATCCTCACGCCCGCCGCCGACCGCGCCTGGGGCCGCAAGCGCGTGGGCCTCACCGACGCCCTGCCCATCCTCGTCCTCGTGGAGCCCTGGGCGGGCGTGTCGGCCCGCCCCGTGGACGACGTGGAGCGCTGGTTCGCCGAGCGCCTCGTGCGACTGGAGCCGCCCGCCGGCTGGGACGTGCACGAGGGTCTCTTGCCCCCTTCGCGCGCCTGGACCTCGCCCGTCGTGGGCGTCTCCTGGGCCGAGCTGGAGCACCTGGCCGCCGACGTGGGCGACGCCGTCCCCTCGGGCCTGTGGGTGGTGCGCATGAGCCGCCACGGCGGCCACGCCAGCGTGGCACCCGGCATGCGCGGCCCCGTCACCGAACGCGTGCGCGACTGGCTCGCCGCCCGTCAGCCCCCCGCGGACGGGCCCTGGCGCGCCATCCAGCGCGCCCTCGTGCGCAAGCTCGACCCCCACGGCATCCTCAACCCCAGCGCCGAAGACGCGCCGGCGGCGCCCGCCCCGACCTCGGCCCCCGGCGGCGACGCCTCCCGAGGCGCCCACCCCCAGGAGGGCACGCCGTGAAGCGCTTGGCCGACTTCGCCACCGAGCTGGCGCTGTGCACCTACTGCCCCAGCCTCTGCCTGCACGTCTGCCCCGTGTCCACGGCCGCCGCCGACGACTCGGTGAGCCCCTGGGGCAAGATGAGCCTCGCCGAACACGTGCGGCGCCGGAGGCTGGACCTGGACCGCGAGTTGGCCGAGACCTTCTACATGTGCCTGGGCTGCGGCGCCTGCACCCAGTGGTGCCGCCACGACGTGGACGTGGAGGGGGCCCTGGTCACCGCCCGCCGCCAGGCCGTGGCCTCGGGCGTGGCCCCCTACCCCCGCGACCGCTTCCTGCGCCCCGAGGCCCCCCTGGACGTCGGGCCCCTGGCCACCGCCCGCGCCGCGGAGCGCTACCAGGCCGACCCGGCCACCCTGCTGTTCGCCGGCGCCCGGGTCCTGGAGGACACACCCGAGGTGGTCGACGACTTCCTGGCCCTGTGCCACCGCCTGGACCTGGACGACATCGCCCTGGGCCAAGCGGCGCGCCTGGACGTGGGCTATGACCTGTGGGCCGCGGGCTACGAGCGCGACTTCGTGGCCCAGGCGGCGCGCGTCCACCAGGCCCTCACCCGCGCCCGCGAGGTCGTCGTCCTGAGCCCCGAGGCCCTCTACACCCTGCGCCACCTCTACCCGCGCTTCGGCTTCCCCATCGAGGCCGAGCTGGTCCACGCGCTGGTCTACCTCCAGCCCGTCCTCTCGGGCGCCACCATCACCCGCCTCCCGGGCCGCGTGGCCTACCACGACAGCTGCCACCTGGCGCGCCACCTGGGCACGATCGAGGCCCCGCGCGAGGTCCTGGGGCGGGTCTTGGAGGAGGCCCCCATCGACCTCGCCCTGCACGGCGCCGATACGGTGTGCTGTGGGGGTACGGGGGCGCTGCCGCTCACGAACCCAGAGGTCGCCCACGCCGCCGCCCGGGCGGTCGTCTTCCAGGCCCTGGAGCGCGGCGCCCAGCGCCTGGTGAGCTTCGCCCCCGAGGGCGTCGCCCTGCTGCGCGAGGCGGCCGGCGACCTCCTGCGGGTGGACCACGCCGTGTCCCTGCTGGCCGAGGCGGTGCGCGCATGAGCGAACCCACGGAGACGGCGCCCGCCGGCGCGAAGACCCACGACGGGCGGGCCACCGGCCCGGCCACGGTGGTCATCGTCAACGAGGTCTCCGGCGGCGGGAAGACCCTGGACCGCTTCCGCCGCGCCGAGCACGAGCTGGAGGACCGCGTGGGCGACCTGGACGTCGTCTTCACCGACGGCCCCGGCCACGCCACGGAGCTGGCGCGCGAGGCCCTGGAACGCGGCGCCGAGCGCGTCCTCGTGGCCGGCGGCGACGGGACGGTCCACGAGGCGATCCAGGGCTTCTTCCGCCCGGACGGCGCCCCCGTGCGGCCCGAGGCCGCCCTGGGCCTCCTGGTGGGCGGCACGGGTGGCGACCTGCGCAAGAGCCTGGGCGTGCGCGACATGGAGGACGCCATCCGCGCCGCCGAGGCGGGGGTCGTGCGCCACCTGGACCTGGGGCGGGTGACCTTCGTGGGGCACGACGGCGCCGAACACGCGCGCTGGTTCGCCAACATCGCCAGCTTCGGCATGAGCGGCAGCGTGGACCAGCACGTCCCCACCTTCGGCGCCCTGCCGGGCAAGCTCGCCTACGCCGCGGCGACCGTGCGCTCCATGCTCAGCTACCACAACCCCACGGTGTCCCTGCGCCTGGAGGGTGTGCCCCAGGGCCCGGCCCGGGGCGGCGCGGGCGCAGCGCGGGGCGGCGCGTCGGGCGAGGGCGGCGTCTTCGAGATCACCCAACGCATCTTCACGGTGGCCATCGCCAACGGCCGCTTCTTCGGCGGTGGGATGCGGGTGGCGCCCGACGCCCGCCTGGACGACGGGCTGCTCACGGTCACGGCGCTCGGCGACCTCACGCGCTGGGAGGCCATGGCCCTGGCACCGGCCCTCTACAGCGGCGCCCACGTCTACGACCCCAAGGTCTGGGTGCGTGACGCCACGCGCGTCGTCGCCGAGCCCGCCCAGGGCGACGGGGACGTCCTGCTGGACATCGACGGCGAGCCCCTGGGGCGGCTGCCGGCGACGTTCACGGTGGCCCCCCGCGCCCTCCCCGTCCTCGTCCCCCCGCCCCCCCCGGCGTGAGCAGGCGCGCGCGCCGCACCGGCGGCGGCCGCCCCGCGGCCGCGGGCGCCGCCGAGGCGCGGCCCGGAGGCCCGCGGGCCGACCGCCCCCCGGCCAGGGCGGCCGGCGGCCCCCGCACCCACCG
>CAYZID010000006.1:0-34935 GCA_964478315.1 uncultured Myxococcales bacterium
CGTACGGTATGCTCGGGAGTCTCGTGGGCTCGGAGAGGGGTATAAGAGGCGGGAGTGGGGCGGCTTCGGGGGGGGGACCGACCTTCTCGGGGAGGGTCTCCCGGAGGAACTCGGCGAGGTGGCGGGAGGTGACGCGAATGCGCTCCTCGAACAGGTAGTCGAGGATGGCCTCTTGGAGGTCCGTAGCGGTCTGGTAGCGGTCGTCGGGGTTCTTGGCGAGGGCCTTGCGGATGATGGCCTGGACGCCCGCAGGCACGTAGGAGTGCTTGGCGAACTTCTTGTCGATGTTGACGTCGCGGATGTTGATGAGCGTCTGGATGTCCGTCTTGCCCAAGAACAGGCGCCGGAGGGTCAGGGCCTCCCAGAGGACGATGCCCAGGGCGAAGATGTCCGAGCGGTGGTCGATCTCCCCGCCCGTGACGAGCTCCGGGGACATGTAGCCGAGCTTGCCCTTGAGGGCGGAGCCCTTGCTGCCCTTGGAGTCGTCTTGGGACTCCAGGTCGGCGCGGGCGACACCGAAGTCCACGACCTTCACGTCCCCCTCGTAGCTGATGAGGATGTTGGAGGGGGAGACGTCGCGGTGGATGATGTTGAGCGGCTGGCCGCGGCGGTTCGTGGCGCTGTGGGCGTAGGCGAGGCCCTTGGCCGCCTCGCTGATGATGTAGAGGGCCAGCTCGGTGGGGAGGCGCTTCTTGCTCTTGGTGCAGGCCGTGAGGAGTTCGAGGAGATCGCCGCCGTGGACGTACTCCATGACGATGTAGAACTGGCCGTCCACCTCGCCGAGGTCGAGGATCTGCACGACGTTGCCGTGGTGGAGCAGCGAGCTGAGCTTCGCCTCGGCCACGAGCATCTTGATGAAGGCGCGGTTGTTCGCGTAGACGGGCAGGATGCGCTTGACGCAGAGGATCTTCTCGAAGCCCTCGATGCCCCGGGAGCGCGCGCGGAAGATCTCGGCCATGCCCCCCGCGCCGATCTGTTCGAGCAGCTCGTACTTGCCGAAGAGCTGGGTGCGTTCTTCGTCGGCGGGCGTGGAGGCCGCCTGCTGGGTGTCAGGGCCGTTCAAGGTCGTTGACCAACTCCAGGGCCAGCGAGCAGGCTCGCTGGTCTTGCTGGCTCGCCTTGGCGGCCAGCTCGGTCGCTTGTTGACACTCGGTAGAGCGCTCCCCTGCGGCCTGGCACGCGCGCGCGGCCAGATCGTCACACGGGCTCGTACACGCTACCAGCAAAAGCGCCACGGAGGCGACCAGAGAGAGGCGGAACATGGGCTCCCGGAAGTAACGCGGGGGGGGGGAGGAGGGCGGGGGATCAGTCGGCGGCGCGGGCTTCCACGAGGAGGACGGTGACGTTGTCCACGCCGCCGTAGTCCAGGGCGCGCTGGACGAGGCGCTCGGTGGTCTCCTCGCCGCTGCGTGGCTCGGCGAGGATCTCGCGGATCTCGGCGTCGCTCACGAGGTCCGTGAGGCCGTCGCTGCACAGGAGGAAGCGGTCGCCGGGGCGGCATGTGAAGTAGCGGGTGTCCACCTCGACGTCTTCCTGGAGGCCCAGGGCGCGGACGATGACGTTCTTGTAGGGGAAGTAGGGCAGGTCCTCCGGGCGGAGGAGGTTCATGCGGATGTATTCGTTGGCGAGGGAGTGGTCCTCGCTGAGCTGCTGGAGGCGGCCGGCGCGCAGGCGGTAGGCGCGGCTATCGCCCACGTGGCCCACGTACACCCGGGAGCCCTGGAAGGCGAAGCCCACGAGGGTGGTCCCCATGTCCTCCAAGCGCGGGTCGGAGGAGGCCTGGCGGAAGATCTGGAGGTTGCCGTACTCGATGGCGCTCCGCAGGCGGAACTCGTGGAAGCTGGCCACGTCTCCCAGCTCGTCTTCGGAGCCGCGGAGGTCATCGTAGAGCTGGCGGAGGCGCTCGGTGAGCTCGGGGTCGGAGTAGAACTCCTCCACCGAGCGCACGGCGATGTAGCTCGCGACCTCGCCGCACTTGTGGCCCCCCATGCCGTCTGCGACGACATAGACGCCCTGGTCGGCGAGGACGAGGCTGTCGTCCTCGTTGTGCTCCCGCACGCACCCGACGTCGGTGAGGACGTGGGCGTCGTAGGTGATCCGGGAGTTCATGCGGCAGGTCTCCGGGCTTGTGGGTTGGGGCAGCGAGCGGCTCAGCGCGGGGCGGGAGGGGGCCCCAGGACGGGCGGCCGGGACTTGGAGGCGGCCGATCGTTGGAGCTCGATCTCGGAAAAGAGCAGCGCCGGGGCGACGGTGCTGACGGGGACCATACCAGACTCGGCCCCGCAGTATCCGTTGAATACCCCGGAACGATCCCCTGCGGCGAGAATCTTACCAAGACTGATGAGCGGTGTCCCCACGATCTCCACCCCGCGGACCAGCGTCTCCTGGCCGGTCGCCGGATCGATCTTATAGACCATGCGCGCCTGTCCCTTGAAGGCCTGAAAGCCGTAGCTGGACGTGTTCGTGGAGCCTCCCGTGATGTCGCGGACGATCAGGCCGAAGGGCTTGCGGCGCTTGCGGACCTCCTGGAGGAGGAGACGCTTGAGCTCCGCCCGCGGTACCACGCGGTGCGCGACGACGATGGTGTTGCCCATGCGGGCCACGGGGCGCATGACGCCCTGGGCGCGGCCGTGGCCGTTCGAGCGGTGGAAGCCCTTCACGGGGCGCCGCGGGAGGAGGAACCCGCGGAGGACGCCGTGGTCCACGAGGACCACGCGCTGGGCGGCGACGCCCTCGTCGTCGTAGAGGTAGTGGCCGTTGAGCAAGACGTCGCCGAAGCGGGCCCGGGACGGGTCGTCCTCCACGGAGAGGAAGGTGGGCATGACGGCTTTGCCCAGATAGGACGTGAAGGTCTGGCCCTCCTGGTCGTCGTCTTGGCGGTGCCCCTCCAGACGGTGGCCCAACACCTCGTGGAAGAAGACGCCAGCGGCCCGCTCCTCCAAGATCGCGGGGCCCGTGTAGGGGGTCATGGCGGGGGCCGCGCGCAGCGCCGCGAGCTGGTTGATGACGCGCCGAGTGGCCGCTTCGAGCTCGGCGTCCGGGGGCAGGCCGCTCTCCGTGGGGGCGTAGAAGTCCGCGGAGCGGTCGAGAAGCAGGCCGTCCGGCGCCCGGGAATAGGCGGTGATGTGCACGCCGTACATGGGCTTGGTCGTGCGCAGGCGTGCGCCCTCGGTGTTCACGAGCCACCGCGTGACCACCTGGGCGTCCACGGACACCTCGGCGTCGAAGATTGCGGGATCTTGGGCGATGAGCGCGCTGAGACGGCGGACGAGGGCTCTCCAGCGGGCGGCGTGGAAGGCCAGGCGCGCCGCGGGCTCGGAGAACCGGACGGGGGGCGCGGCGGAGAAGCTGGGCCGGCGCGTAGGGTCGTCCGGCTCATAGACACGCTGGCCCTTGAGCTTGAGGTAGCTGGACAGGGCCTGCTTGTAGCGGAGGTCGGTGAGGAGCCACAGCGTGTGGCGGATGGCGCTGGGGTCGTCGGTGAGGGGCACGAAGACCCCGGGGTCGTAGGCGTCCTCGTCCACATAGTCCAGCTCCTCGTCCTCGGACGAGTCGAACTGGTAGCTGCCCACGCGGACGTCCACGAAGGCGCGGCGGTCGTGCCGCGTCGTGTCCAGGTAGACCGCCCCCTGCTTGCCCGCGATGGAGGCGGCGTGGACCTCCTTGACGGCGTAGGCGATGAAGTAGGGAGGGTCGTAGTGCGGGAGGTGCAGGCGACCGGCCGACCGCCGAAGCTCGCCTTCCATGGCCACGAGCATGCGGTCGCCGCGCCCCGGCGCCGCGGCCTTGGGCGCCGCGGGCCGTGCGGCGGCCTGGGCCGACCCACAGGCCCAGCCCGCCGTGGTCAGGAGCAAGGCGAGCGCGCAGGCCCCGACGGGCCCGGCGGGGGGAAGCCCGCCCCGTCCGGGGCAGTCTGGGGTCTGGGAAGCGTGGCCGGGCGAGGGGGGGAGGGGTCGGGCATTCATGCTTGCAAAGGTGGCGCCGGGCGAGGCTCGTTGTCAACGAGCCCGACAGGGCCCAGATCCACCGCCTAATCCCGCGTCCGCGTTCGCGTCCGCATCCGCCTCCGCCTCCGCCTCCGCGTCCGCATCCGCCTCCGCCTCCGCATCCGCCTCCGCCTCCGCATCCGCCTCCGCGTCCGCATCCGCCTCCGCGTCCGCGTTCGCGTCCGCGTCCGCATGCGCCTCCGCGTCCGCGTTCGCGTCCGCATCCGCGTCCGCGTTCGCGCCCGCATCGGCTCCCAGTGGCCCGCCTGGGGCGTTGCACGTGAAACGTGGACATGCTCGGCCGCTCAGGCTCCACGGGTGTGCGTATGTCAACGTCCTGTGCGACAAACCGCGCGGGCCAGGAGTCCAGACCGCTTACGAGGGGACAGGGGAGGGGCAGCTTGCTGGCTTTGCACGGTGCGCGTGCTGTTTCACGTGAAACAGGCCCCGAGGGGACCCCTGGGCGTGCTCGTGCCTTGCACGTTTCACGTGAAACATGTGGCGCGGGTGCTCGGGCGCGCCGAGAAGCTCCGTGTTTCACGTGAAACACCCGCAACACGCCGAGAAGACGGCGCCCGCTACCTTTCTCCCTCGACCTTCTTGACACGCGCGATCAGCGAGATCAGTCTCGCACCGATCTGTCCGGGGCGTTCCTCCTCCGAGCCCCTGTTCAGGGCGCGCAGCGCCGCGCCTACGGACGCCCGCTCTCGGGCGGACCCGGCGCTCGCGCCCCTCCCTCTCAGAAGGAGCCCTTCATGCCTTCTCCCTCCGAGCCCTCCCTGGCCCCTGGCACCATCCTGGCGGTCGCGAACCAAAAGGGTGGGGTGGGCAAGACGACGACGGCCGTGAACCTGGCTGCGTCCTTGGCCGTGGCCGAGCAGCGCGTCCTCCTCGTGGATCTCGATCCCCAGGGCAACGCTTCCAGCGCCTTCGGTGTGGACAAGGCTTCCCTGAAAACCCATATCTATCAGGTCCTTGTGGATGGTGCGAGGATCTCCGAGGCCATCACCTCCACGGAGCTCCCCCTCCTGGACCTCGTCCCCTCCAACACGGACCTCATCGGCGCCGAAGTGGAGCTCGTCACCGCCCTGGGCCGCGAGGGGCGCTTGGACGACGCTCTGCGCACCCTCCGGGGGTCCAGCGAGGCGGGGGAACCAGCCTCCGAACAGACTCCCTACGACTACATCATCCTCGACTGCCCGCCCTCGCTGGGTCTCCTCACCCTCAACGCCCTCACCGCCGCGGACGCCGTGCTCATCCCCCTCCAGTGCGAGTTCTACGCGCTGGAAGGCATGACCCACCTCCTCCAGACCATCGACCTGGTGCGAGCGCGCCTCAACCCGCGCTTGGCGCTCTCGGGCATCGTCCTGACCATGTTTGATAAGCGCAACAAGCTGTCCTTCCAGGTGGAACGCGAGGTGGAGCGTTTCTTCCCCCAGCGCCTCTTTTCCACGCGCATCCCCCGCAACGTGCGCCTGAGCGAGAGCCCCTCCTTCGGCAAGCCGGCCATCCTCTACGACGTGGCCGCGCCGGGCACCCGCGCCTACCTGGACCTCGCCGTCGAGGTCATCGAGCGCACGAAGCCCCACCGCGCCGCCACGGGCGGCCAGCCCGCCACCGCGTCCCAGGGCGACGCCACTCGACCCCTGGCCCAAGCAGGAGGTGCCTCATGAGCCCCGCCCGTGGACGACAAGCGCTCGGAAAGGGCCTGGGCGCCCTCATCGCCCCACCCCGCTATCGCAACCTGGACGACTCGTTCTTCCTCTGCCCCGTCTCCGAGATCCGCCCAGACCCCAACCAGCCCCGCCAGCGCTTCGACGACGACGCCCTCTCGGAGCTCGTGGACTCCATCCGCGAGAAGGGCGTCCTCCAGCCCCTCATCGTGCGCCGCAGCGACGAGGGCGACTACCTCATCGTCGCCGGCGAGCGGCGCTTCCGGGCCGCCAAGCAGGCCGGCCTCACCGAGGTCCCCGTCCTGGTCAAGGACGTCGCCACCGAGGAGGCCCTGGAGCTCGCCCTCATCGAGAACATCCAGCGCCAAGACCTCGACGCCATCGAGGAGGCCCTCGCCTACGAGCGCCTCCTCCAGCGAAGCGGCTACACCCAAGAGGTCGTCGCCCGCCGCGTGGGGAAGCAGCGCTCCACCATCGCCAACGCCCTGCGCCTCCTGCGTCTCCCCCACGACCTCCAGCAGCGCGTCATCGACGGCACCCTCACCCCGGGCCACGCCCGCGCCGTCCTCTCCCTCGACGAGCCCGAACTGCAGCAGTCCCTCGCCGACCGCATCGTCGAGGAGGGCCTCTCCGTGCGCCAGGCCGAGCAGGCCGCGCGCCGCGTCCGCGCCGAGGCCCGCGCCGAGGACGCCGACGGCGACGCGGCTCACGAGGCCACACCGGCCAAGCGCCCACGCCGCCAGCCCGCCCTCAAGCCCTACTTCGACGGTGTGGCCCAGGAGATCACCGAGGCCCTGGGCCTTCAGACGGAGGTCCGTAGCCGCGGTCGGCGCGGTCGCGTCGTCATCGAGTTCTCCACCGTCGAGGAGCTGCGCACCCTCCGCGACCGACTGCTCCAGGAGCCCGCCCTCCACGACGGCCCAACGTAGGCTACGCCAGCCACGCCCCCAGCAGGAACGCGACCAGCCCGACCAAGGCCACCCCGAGCCAGGCCCAGCGCCGTCCCCCCGCGCCCGCCGCCGCCCGCCACGCCCCGAGCAGCCACGCGGCGAAGCCCAGCGCGGCCGCGAGGCTCCCCCAACGGTTGGGCATGGGGTCCCTGGCGAGCACCTCGGCGAAGTGCACCACCCGCGCGGCCCGCGGGCCGGGCGACGGGCGCCCCTCCACCCGGGCCGCCTGGGCCTCCCACGCCGCGAGCGCCGGGGCGAGCGCTTCGTCCACGCGGTGCAGCCAGGCCGTGTCGGGCCCGAGCAGCCCCCGGCCCCCCAACCACCCCGCCCGGAGCTGACTCAGGGTCTGCACCTGCGCGTCCTGCCGGCCTTCGGCCGCCTGCCGCTCCGCGAGGTCCCAGAGCGCCTGCGCGGCCTCCTCCCGCCAGGGGGCGAGCGCGGGGAGGGCCCAGGACACGGACTCACGCAGCTCCACGGCGGCCAGCAGCTCATCGCCCGCCGCGAGCGCGGCGCGTCCCCGCTCCAGCGCTGCGTGCCCGCTCACCGCGACCCGCACGACCACGACGCCGAGCACCACCCCCAGCGCGGCCAACCACCAGAGGGCACGCGTCCCCGTGCCGCGTCCGACCCCCTCGGCCGACGCGGGCTGCGGCGGCCGCCCTTGGGATGGGCCCTCAGACAAAGTCCCGCCGCTCGAAGGCGAAGATGCCCAAGGCCAGCAGGACGGCCACATAGGCCCCGGCGTAGACCGTCGCCTGGGCCATGTAGCTCCAGGTCGTGGGGAAGCCGAGCAAGACGTTCTGGTCCACGTTGAAGACGCCCAGGTCGGGGAGGGCGGTCACGACCCCCTCGCCCAGAGGCCGCAGCCACTCGTGCTCGGTGAAGATGCTCCGCTTGAGCTCCAGCATGTGGGCGATGGTGGGCACCAGGCGCGCTACCAGGAAGAAGCCCGTGGACAGGAGCGCCGTGACCGCCGGGGAGGAGACGGCCGAGAACATGACGGCCACCGCCGTCACCACGGCGGCTTCTAGGCCCATGAGGCCCAGCCCCTTGACATGCTCCACCCCGAAGCCGCCCCCCTCCAGGACCAGCACGAGCGCCCAGACGCCCCCGAGGACGGCGATCTCCAGCCAGACGATGGAGACCATCCCCGCGTACTTGCCGAGCACGAACTCGAAGCGCCGCACGGGCTTGGAGAGGATCGTGTAGATCGTCTTCTTGTCCACCTCCTTGTGTAGCAGCAGCGCCCCCATGACGATGGCGGTGACGGCCGCCAAGAGGCTGATGGCGAAGAACCCGAAGTCCACCACCACGCGGCCGGACTGCCCCGTGACCGCCAACTCTCCGAGCGCCAACGAGAACAGCAGCAGGGCCCCGCCGCTGATCCCCAGCGCCACGAAGGCCCGATTCCGCAGGGCCTCGCGGAACGTGTTGCGCCCGATGGCCCGCACGCGCCGGAGGCTGCCGCCCAGGCCCCCGATGAAGCCCGTCCCGCTGGTGTCCTTCCCAGTCGAGTCCTTACCCACGGCCAGCCTCCCGCATGAACAGCTCCTCCAGGCTCTCGCGCTCCGGCCCCACGTGGGTCACCCGGGCGCCGCCATCCAGCAAGACCCGCAGCGCCTGATCCGTCCGCGCCTCGTCCAGCTCCACGCGCACCCCGGCCCCCAACGCCTTGACGGTGCCCAACGCCTCCAGCGCCGCGAGCGCCTCGGGGCTTGGGCCGCTCGCCTCGATGACAGCACGCCCCGTGCCCCGCAGCAGCTCGTCCAGGCGCCCGATGCGCTCCACGCTGCCCTGCCGAATGATGGCCACGCGGTCGCAGATCGTCTCGATGTCGTGGAGGATGTGCGAGGAGAAGAACACCGTCTTGCCCTGCTCGCGCAGGCTCACGATGACGTCTCGCACCTCCTTACGCCCGAGGGGGTCCAGGCCGCTCAGCGGCTCGTCGAGCATCACGAGCTCCGGGTCGTTCATGAGGGCCTGGGCGATCCCCACGCGTTGGAGCATCCCCTTGGAGAACTGCCGTAGGCGCCGCCGCTTGGCGTCGCCCAGGCCCACCAGCTCCAGCAGCTCGGCGGCGCGCGCGCGCCGTGCCCCCTGGGGCATCCCAAAGAGCTCCCCGAAGAAGTCGAGGATCTCCGGCGCGGTGAGGTAGTCGTAGAAGTAGGGGTGCTCGGGGAGGTAGCCCACCCGGGCGCGCACGGCGGGGTTGGCGGCGGGCTCCCCGAAGATACGCACGGCCCCCGCGGTGGGCTGGATGAGCCCCATCGCCATCTTCATGGAGGTGGTCTTGCCTGCGCCGTTGGGCCCCAGGTAGCCAAAGATCTCCCCGGGCTCCACGGCGAGGCTCACGCCGCGCACCGCGTGGACCTGGCGCCGCTGGAGGCCGAGCTGAAAGACCTTGTCCACCGCCTGGAGCTCCAGTGCGGGAGGGCCTTGCTCGCCGCGGCTGGTGGGCCGCTCGGACGCCGCGGCTTCCGAGGCGACCTGGGGTCCTGTCTCGCTCATGGGCTCCTCTCCTCCTGGCCTCCGTCCCAAGCCCGGACGGCCGCGGGCGCCTGACCCCGGACGCAGCGCGCCAGGTGCCCGACGATGGCCTCTACGTCTCCCTGGGTCATGGCGTGCGTGACGGGCAGGGTCAAGCTCTGGCGGGCGAGGCGCGTGGCGACGGGGAAGTCCCCAGGGTCCAGCCCGTACCTGCGCGCATAGTACGGCTGCTCGGTCAGGCCGTATCCCCCGATGGTCGTCTCCACGCCCTCCGCACGGAGCGCGCTCATGAGCGCGTCGCGGTCCACGCTCGCAGCGAGTTCGACGACCAGGGACTGCACGTTCCAGCCCGCTTCATCGTCTCCGCGCGGCCAACGCACGAGACCGTCCAGCCAGCCGCGCTCCTCCAGTTCGGCCCGATACCAGGCCGCCACGGCCCGGCGCTTGGCGACGATCTCGTCGAGGCGTCCGAGCTGCACCTCCCCCACGGCGGCGTGGAGCTCGCTCAGGCGGTAGTTGAAGCCCGCCTCCACGAAGCGGGCCCAGCCCCGGGCGTCGGGGTCCACGCCCTGGTTGCGCAGGACGCGCAGCCGGTGCGCGGCGGCGTCATCGTCCGTGAGGACGAGGCCCCCCTCGCCGCTCGTCGCGGTCTTTCGAGGGTGGAGCGAGATGCACACGGCGCCCCCCGCGCGGCCCCAGCGGCCTCCCGGCTCACCGGCGCGGTCCGTACCCAGGGCGCAGGCGGCGTCCTCGATCCACCACAGGCCTCGGGACCGGGCGAGCGCCTCGATGCCCTCCATGGGCGCGGGGATGCCGAAGGGGTGCACGACGAGGATGCCCACGGTTCGGGGTGTGAGCGCGGCGCGGAGCGCGGCTGGCGTGACGGCGAAGGTCTCGGGGTCGACGTCCACGGGGACGGCGCGTCCGCCAGCGATCTCCACGGCGTTGGCGGTCGCCGGGTAGCCAAAGGCCGGCACGAGCACCTCGTCCCCGGGCTGGCAGCCTGCCACGAGCGCGGACAGGTGGAGCGCGGCCGTCCCGCTGGAGACGGCCACCGCGTGCCGGCGCCCCACGAGCCCGGCTGCCTGCCGCTCCAGGGCCTCCACCCGCGGGCCCTGGACCAGCCGACCGCTCTCGAGCACGGCGGCCACGGCGGCCGCCTCGTCCGGGCCCAACACGGGGCGGTGCAGGGGCCAGCGGGGGGGCGTGCTCAAGCCCCGGCTCCCGCGTCGGGCTTGGCCGCCATGCGCTCCCGGTACCAGGCGATGGTGCGCGCGAGGCCCTCCTCCAGCTCCACCTGGGGCTCGAAGCCGAGAAGCTCCCGCGCCTTCGTGATGTCGGGGATGCGCAGCTCCACGTCGGGGAAGGCCCAAGGGACGTGCACAAGGCGGCTGGGGGAGCCGCTCAAGCGGACGATGAGCCGGGCGAGCTGGTGGATGGTGAGGGTGGAGCGGGGGTCGCCGATGTTGAAGGTCTGGCCCACGGCCTCGGGGCGCACGAGGGCGCGGAGGAGCCCGTCGAGGATGTCGTCGATGTAGCACCAGGCGCGGATCTGCGCGCCGTCGTTGTGGATGGTCAGGTCCTCGCCCCGGAGCGCCCGGACGATGAAGTGATGCACGGCGCCCGTCCCCACCTGGCGCGGCCCGTAGATGTTGAAGGGGCGGATGGCGACCGCGGGGAGGCCGCGCTCCTTGTGGTAGTTGTGGGCCAGGTGCTCGGTGGCCAGCTTGGAGACGGCGTAGGTCCAGCGCGCCTCGCCCACGGCGCCCATCTCCGTCGCCTGGCCTTCGGTCACACGGAAAGCGAAGCGCCCGAAGACCTCGGACGTGGACAGGTCCACGAAGCGCTTGAGGCCCGGCGTGGCGTCGGCGACCTCCAGGGCGTTCATGGTCCCCAGCAGGGTCACCTGCATGGTGCGGATGGGGTTCGCCATGACCGTGTCCACGCCGGCGATGGAGGCCATGTGGACGATGTACTGGACGCCGCGGGCCGCGCGGGCCAGGGCGGCCTTGTCGAGCACGTCACCTTGGATGAGGTGCACGCGCGGGTGGCCCTCCAGGGGGCTGCCGTGGAAGGCGTCGCGGTGGAGGTTGTCGTAGAGGACGACCTCGTTGTCTTGGGCCAGGCGCAGCGCCAGGGAGGTGCCGATGAAGCCGGCGCCCCCGGTGATGAGCACGCGGTCGCCGCGGGGCGTCGTCATGGGTGGGACTCCTGGCTCGGGCGCTCTGGGGTCGGGGCGCGTGGGGGCTCCTCGCTCGGGGAGGAGACGGCTGGAGTGTCTTCCCACGCGGGGCGCGCCCAAGACCGGGGCGCGTGGGGACGGCGGTCGCGGTCCACCCCCAGCAACTCGAACAGCCCCTCTGGGATGTAGGGATACTGCGCCTTCCACCGCTTCTCGATGCGGGCGAGGCGCTCCGCGGAGGCGCGCGTCCCGTACATGAGGATGCGCCGTCGGAGCTGCTCGCGTTCGGCCTCGCTCGCCTCCCAGTAGCGGAGGTAGAGCTGGAACAGCGCCATCTCCACCGAGTCCTCTTGCACCCAGAGCGCCGAGATGAAGTTGGGGTCCAGCTCGCTGCCCGGTAGGGCGGCGGCCACGGTGAGGTAGGGCACCGCCTTGGCCCGCATGCGCTGGCGCTCGGCGTAGTCCTTGGGGTGCCACTCGACGAGGTAGTTGAAGCCGATATCGAAGTAGAAACGCCAGTTGTCGGGGAAGCGCTTGAGCCCGGCGCGGGCGTAGTCGTTGGACTGGCGGACCACGTCGTTGTCGATGAGCTGGCCCATCTTCACGCCCTGGGAGGCCCACTCGTAGACCCGGTCGTTGTCGGGATCGAGGCCCACCAGCGCGTCGAAGTAGGGGCGCAGCCAGGGGAACAGGCGGTCGCCGAAGACGTGCTCGATGAAGTAGTTGTTGGCGCGGATGAACAGGAGATCGGCGAGGAAGCTCTCGTGCCCCAGAGACAGGGCACGCAGCGCCGTGGGAGGCGGGAGGTAGAGGGTCTCCGCGCGGCGGGCGGGATCGCCCAAGGCTCGCTCGAAGTGGAGCTCCAGCCGGCTCGTGCGCGTGAACAGCACGCCCACGGCGAGCACGGCGAGGAGCGCGGCCGCCTGCCGGCGCCGGGCGGGCGTGGCCCACCACCAGGCGGACCAGTCGGTCAGCCAGGAGGCGAAGCGCATGGGGGACGTGAGGATCGCGGTGAGGGGGCTCGCCGCGAGCGCCAGCCATCGAAGCCACGCAGGGCGGGCGCTCACGGGGCCCCCTTGGGGGCGTCGCGGAGCCCGTACTTGTCGAGCTTGTAGCGGATGGCGCGGAAGGAGATGCCCAGTAGCCGCGCGGCCTCCGTGCGGTTCCCTCCCGAGCGTTCCAGAGCTTGGCGCAGGAGCTTCCGTTCGATCTTGGCGAGGAGGTCCTCGAGGTCCAGCCCCTCGGGCGGCAGGCGGGCGATGGCGTCTAAGGGGGCGCCCCGGCGGCTCCGGTCGAGGATCTCCCGGGGCAGGCTCGGCAGGGTGATGCGCGAGGTGGTCTCGAAGGCCACCGCGCGCTCCAGGACGTTCTCCAGCTCTCGGACGTTGCCTGGGAAGTCGTAGCCCACGAGGACGTCGACCACCGTGGGGTCCAGGTCGCGGATATTCTTGCCCGTGTCTTCGGAGAAGCGCGCCAGGAGGCGGCGAGCGATGAGGATGATGTCCTCGGGGCGCTCGCGGAGCGGCGGGGCTTTGATCCGGATGACGTTGAGGCGGTAGTAGAGGTCCTCTCGGAAGTCTCCTGCGGCGACGAGCTCCTCCAGGTCGGCGTTGGTGGCGGCGACCACGCGCACGTCCACGGGGATCTCGGCGGTGGCCCCCACGGGACGGACCCGGCGCTCTTGGAGGGCCCGAAGGAGCTTCACCTGGAGGTGGATGGGAAGCTCCGCGATCTCGTCGAGGAAGAGCGTCCCGCCGGACGCCGCCTGGAACATGCCCTGCTTGGCCGCGTGGGCGCTCGTGAAGGCGCCTTTGACGTGCCCGAAAAGCTCGCTCTCCATGAGCGCCTCGGGGATGGCGCCGCAGTTGACCGCGATGAAGGGCGCGTCCCGCCGGCCCGAGGCGTCGTGCAGGGCGCGGGCGAGGAGCTCCTTGCCCGTGCCGCTCTCGCCGGTGATGAGCACGCTCGTGCGGGTATCGGCGACCCGCCGGATGACCTCCAAGACCTCCTGGATGGCGGGCGAGCGGCCCACGATGCGGGCGAAGGGGCCCCCATCGGCCGCGGTCACGCGCTGGCGGAGGTCTTGGTTCTCCAGGACCAGGCGCCGGCGCCCCAGGGCGCGGTCCAGGACCACGCGGAGCTCGTCCACCTTGAAGGGCTTCTGCACGTAGTCGTAGGCCCCGCGCTGCATGGCCTCGATGGCCGTGTCCGCGGTGGCGTAGGCCGTCATCATGACGACCTCGGTGTGGGGTGAGCGCTCCTTGACGCGCGAGAGGACCTCCAGCCCGTCCACCCCGGGCATCATGAGGTCGGTGAGCACGAGGTCGAAGGGGACGTCCCCGCTGGCGAGCCGGACGGCCTCCTCGCCGCTCGTGGTCGTCGTGACGGCGAAGCCCTCCTTGTGCAGGAAGATCTCCAGGAACTCCGCGAGGCTCTCCTCGTCGTCCACCACGAGCACCCGGGGAGCCTGGGCATCGGTGGAGGTCGGCCCGCTCACGGTGCACCTCGTTCACCGTCGTGCTCGGCGCGCTCACCTCGGGGCTGTCCCTCGGGGGCCACGCGCGGCAGATCGACGTAGAAGGAGGTCCCCTGCCCGGGCTCCGTGTGGAAGTGGAGCTCGCCGCCCAGCTCCAGCACCACGCGCCGGGCGGTCGCCAGGCCGAGCCCCGTGCCGCTCTTCTTGGTCGTAAAGAAGGGCTCGAAGATGCGCGGCTGGACCTCCGGGGGGATCCCCGGCCCCGAGTCGGTCACGGTGAGCCGCGTCCAGAGGCCGGGGCGCTCGGACAGCGCCTCCACGGACACCTCCAGTCGGCCCCCGTGGGGCATGGCCTGTAGGGCGTTGTTCAGCACGTTCCAGAGCACCTGGCGGAGGTAGTTCGGGTCGGCTCGGACGAGCTGGCCGGGCTCGACGCGCGTCGCGGCCTCGATACTGGCCGAAGCGGCGTCGTGCAGCAACACCGTAACGGTCTCGCGGACGACATCGCCCAGGTCGATCTCCATCGGCTCGCCCATCTGCGGGCGCGCGAAGGTGAGGAAGTCGGTGATCCAGCGGTTGAGGGCGTCGGTCTCCCGCCCCACGATGGCCATGAGGCGGCGGTCGTCTTCGGACGTCTCCTCCGAGCGCTCCAGGAGCTGCACGGCTCCCGAGATGCTCGCCAAGGGGTTGCGGATGTCGTGTGCGATGCTCGCCGCGAGCTTGCCGATGGTGGCAAACCGCTCGGCCTCCTCCACCTGGCGAGCGAGCCGGCGCGCCTCTGTGACGTCTTGCAGGAGGAGGACCTCCCCCAGATAGCTCCCGTCGTTGCTGTGCAGGGGAGAGCGCCGACACTCGAAGACGCGCGCCTTGTCTCCCTCCCCCTGGTGAATCGTGATCACCTGGGGACTCGCGGGCGCGACCTCGGAGCGCCCCTCCGCCGGACCCGAGGATGCATCCGGGAGCTGGGGCAGGAGGTCTGCGAGTCGCTGGCCCTCCACCGCCGTCGTCTCCGGGGACAGCGCGGCGAGGGCGCCCGCGTTGGCGAAGGTCACGCGTCCCTCGACGTCGGTGGTGAAGACGCCGGACGGCATGGAGCCCACGATGTGCTCGGTGAGGACGCGGAGGCGCTCCAGGCGGTCGCGCTCCTCCCGGAACGCGCGGTCTCGGCGGCGCACCGCCTCCGCGAAGTGGCTCGCCATGAAGGCCACGGCGTAGAGCGCCAGGGCACTGTTGAGCATACGGTAGAGGAAGGCGCCGAGCTCGAAGGCCGTGGAGCCCAGAGGAGGCGCCCCGGGGCCTTGCATGAGGGGCCGGACGGCGCGCAAGGAGGGAGGGCCCGCCATCTCCACGGCACCCACGGCGCCCAACAGCAGGAGGCTCACCGTGGCGGCGAAGTAGGCCCCGCGGGAGCCGAGGAGGAACGCGCCCAGGAGCACGATGAGGGAGAACAGGAAGACGAACAGGCTCACCGTCCCGCCCGTGAGGAGCACGAGCACGGTAGCGAACAGCGCGTCGAAGAAGAGCTGGGCGAACGCGAGGGCGCGGAGCCAGCGCAGGGACGTGAGCAGCCTCAGGGCGACGGCGTATACGCCCGAGAGGCCTCCGAGGATAATCCCGGCGCCGATGAGGACGGCGGCGGCAGGGCTCTCGTGACCGGCCCTCGGCTCAGCCAGGTCGGGCCCCATGGTCGTCGTGGCGACCACGAGGAACGCGACGATGAGCAGGCGCACCAACACCAGCCCGCGCAGCCGCCCGCGGAGCGTGACCTCCTCGGGCGCGGGGGGCGCGGCTCGTGGGTGCTTGCGGTCCAGCGGGGCCTCCCGCGTGGGGCTCAGGTCACGACGCTCGAGCCTCGCGCGGGGGCTCGGGTCCGGGCGTCACCTCGGTCCGTGGGCGCCGGCGTCGGCTGCGTGGCCGTCAGTGGCCGCCCACCGTGTCGGCCATGGAGAAGATGGGCAGGTACATGGACATGAGGACCACGCCGATGATGCCGCCGATGATGACCATGATGAGGGGCTCGATGAGCGACGTAATGGCGTCCACGGCCGTGTCCACCTCGTCCTCATAGAAGTCCGCGATCTTGGTGAGCATGACGTCCATGGCCCCGGTGGACTCGCCCACGCCCACCATCTGGACGACCATGGACGGGAAGATGTTGGTCTCCATGAGGGGGCCGGCGATGCTCTTGCCCTCGGAGATGCGCTCGCGCGTGTACATGATGGCGTTCTCGACCACACGGTTGCCCGAGGTCTTGGCGACGATCTCCAGCCCGTCGAGGATGGGGACGCCCGAGGAGATGAGCGTGCCCAGGGTTCGGGTGAACTTCGCCACGGCGGTCTTGCGGAGCAGGGGGCCAAAGATGGGCGCCTTGAGGAGCACCGTGTGCCAGATGAGCTGCCCGCGCCCCTTGCGGATGAGGGCCATGAAGATGACGAAGAAGCCGATGATGCCGCCGAGGACCAGGGGGAACTTGTCGATGACGGCGTTGGAGATCATGATCATCGTCGCCGTGAGCGCCGGCAGCTCCTTGCCCATGGACTTGAACATGCCCGCGAAGGACGGGATGACCTTCACGAGCAAGAACAGCGTGATGACGATGGCAACGATGAGGACCGTGACCGGGTACTTCATGGCGCTCTTGACCCGCTGGCGCAGCTTCATGGACTTCTCCATGTAGGTCGCCAGGCGGTTCAAGATGGTGTCCAGGATGCCGCCCATCTCGCCAGCGGCCACCAGGTTCACGAAGAGCGTGTCGAAGATCTTGGGGTGACGCGCGAGCGCGTCCGCGAAGGTGGAGCCGGACTCGATGTCCTGCTTGACCTCGAGGATGGTCCGCTGGAGCACGGGGTGGGGCTCCTGACTCCCGAGGATGTCCATGCACTGAACGAGGGGGAGGCCGGCGTCGATCATGGTCGCGAGCTGGCGCACGAAGACGACCTTGCTCTTGACCGGCACGCCCGTGAAGCCGGGGATGTTGAGCTGCATCCCCGTCTTCTTCTTCTTGATGCTCTGGGGCTTGAGGCCCATGGAGCGGAGACGGTTCTCGACGGCGAGCTCGCTGGGCGCGTCCAGCACCCCGAACTTCGTCTCTCCCCCGTTTGTCGCGGCTTCCCACTCGTAGAGGGCCATACACCCACTCCTGCTCACCCTAGGGGCTCCGATTCTACCCGGAGGCGAGCGGTTGTCGATTTCTCGGGGTTTCTTGGCGGCCTACCTGCGCTGTGTGGGGACGCGCTGGCCGGGAGGGCGCTGCGTGGGAGGGCGCTGGCGCCGGGCGGGGTCGTTCGCCGCCCGGAGGTCTTGGATCATCTTCGCGAGCTCGTCGGGCTCGTAGGACTTGAGCAGGGCGAGCTCGGGGCTGATGGCACGGCTGCGCACGAGGCTGAGCAGCGACTGGTTGAGGGTCATCATCCCGCTCTTGGTCTGACCCGACTGCATGTGCCCGAGGATCTGGTGCGTCTTGTCCTCGCGGATGAGGTTGGCGATGGCGGGTGTGGAGATGAGGATCTCGCACGCCATGACGCGCCCGGCGCCGTCCTGGCGCACCAGGAGCTGCTGGCTGATGACCGCCTCCAGCACGAACGAGAGCTGCGTGCGCACCATGTCCTGCTGGTCGGAGGGGAAGAAGTCCAGCACGCGGTGGATGGTCTGCACGGCGTTGTTCGTGTGCAGCGACGCCATGACCAGGTGGCCCGTCTCCGCCACGCGCAGCGCGGCCTCCATGGTCTCCAGATCGCGGATCTCACCGATGAGCACGACGTCCGGGTCCTGGCGCAGTACGTAGCGCAGGGCGTCGGCGAAGCTCTCGGTGTCCGTCCCCACCTCGCGCTGGTTGACGATGCAGCGCTTGTGCGTGTGGATGAACTCGATGGGGTCTTCGATGGTGATGATGTGCTCGCGGCGCGTGGAGTTCACGCGGTCCACGAGGGAGGCCAGGGTCGTGGACTTCCCCGCACCCGTGGGACCCGTCACCAAGATGAGCCCGTGGGGGCGGTTGGCGAGCTCCTCGATGGCGGCGGGAAAGCCGAGCTGGCTCAGCGGCTTGGTCTCGAAGGGGATGCGGCGCAAGGCTCCCGCCATGGCGCCCTTCTGACGGAAGAAGTTGGCCCGGAAGCGGCTCACGCCCTTCCAGCGGAAGCTGAGGTCGACCTCCGAGGTCTCCTCGAACACCTTCTTCTGCTTCTCGTTGAGGACCGAGTAGGCGATGAGCTGGATGTCGTTGGGCGTCAACGGCGGCGTCCGGAGCGGGTAGAGCGAGCCGTTGATACGCAGGGCAGGCGGAGAGCCCACCGTCAGGTGCAGGTCGCTCGCACCCTTCTCCACCATGGTCTGGAGGAGACGGTGGATGTCCAAGCCGCCGCCATCGCTGGGGGGTTGACCGGGAGGGGCGCCCCGTCGCGCCTGGGCGGGATGTCGTCCGGTTGCCATGCGCTACTTGTCCGAGCGGGTCACGCGGAGGACCTCCTCCACCGTCGTGACGCCTTCCAAGAGCTTGTTGATGCCGCTCATGCGCAGGGTCTGCATCCCCAGCTTCATGGCCTCGCGCTTGAGCTCCATGGCCGAGTACCCCTGGAGGATGTACTCCTTGAGCTCGTCGCCCACGTGCATGACCTCGTAGAGGGCCACGCGCCCCTTGAAGCCCGTGTTCGAGCAGATCTTGCAGCCCTGCCCCTTCATGATCGTCGCGTTCTCGGCCTGCTCCTTGGACATCCCCAGGTCTATGAGGACCTGGGGGTCCACCTCGATGGGCGCCGCGCACTCCTTGCAGATCCGACGCGCCAGACGCTGGGCCACGATGGCGTTGAGGGAGGCCGTCACCAGGAAGGGCTCCACGCCCATGTTCAGCAGACGGTTGATGGTCGACGGCGCGTCGTTCGTGTGCAGCGTGGACAGCACCAGGTGGCCCGTGAGGGCGGCCTTGATGGCGATCTCGGCCGTCTCGAAGTCGCGGATCTCGCCCACCATGATGATGTCGGGGTCCTGGCGCAGAAACGAGCGCAGCGCCGCCGCGAAGTTCAACCCGATGGCGTCGTTCATCTGGCACTGGTTGATGCCGCCCAGGTTGAACTCCACCGGGTCCTCGGCCGTGGAGATGTTCTCCGTGGTCGTGTTCAGCTCCTGGAGCGCCGAGTACAGCGTCGTCGTCTTGCCTGACCCCGTGGGCCCCGTGACCAGCACCATGCCGAAGGGCTGGTGGATGTCCTCCTTGAACAGCGCAAGCTGCTCGGGCTCGAAGCCCAGCTTGGTCATGTCGAGCTGGAGGTTCGACTTGTCCAAGATTCGCAGGACGACCTTCTCGCCGTAGAGCGTCGGCAGCACGCTCACCCGGAAGTCCACCTCCTTCTCGTCGCCCAGCACGAGCTTGATGCGCCCATCCTGGGGCAGGCGCCGCTCGGCGATGTCCAGCTCGCTCATGATCTTCAGGCGGCTGATGATGGCGTTGCGCATGCGCATGGGCGGCCGCATGATCTCGTAGAGCACCCCGTCGATGCGGTAGCGGATGCGGAAGTCCTTCTCGTAAGGCTCCACGTGGATGTCCGAGGCGTCGCGCTTGATGGCGTCCACGAGCACCAGGTTCACCAGGCGCACGACCGGCGCCTCCTTGGCCTCGTTCTCGGCACCCTCGACGTCGAACTCGTCCTCGTCGGCGAGCATCTGCACGTCTTCGTCACTGAAGCCGTCCAGGACCGGCTCCACGTCCTCGTCGTAGTACTGATCGAGGACGGACTGGATCGAACCCTCCGAGCTGACCACGACCTCCACGTTGAAGCCCGTGAGGAACTTGATGTCGTCCATCGCGTAGATGTTCGACGGGTCGCTCATGGCCACGACCAGCGTGTTCCCATGTCGGTCGATGGGGATCGCCGAGTGCTTCTGCGCGACCTCCTTGGGGATGAGCTGGAGGATCTCCTCGCTCACCTCCACGTCCTCGAGCTGGATGGACGGCACGCCGTACTGGCGGCTCAAGAACTCGACGAGCTTCGTCTCCTCGACGTAGCCCAGCTTGGCCAGGGCGCCGGTGAGCTTGGAGCCGTCGTTGCGCGAGGCCTTCTTCGCCGCCTCGAGCTGGCGCTCGGTGATGACCCGGCTCCGAAGCAGCAGGTCTCCGATGTTGTTGCGGCTCCCGCCTGTCCGTCCGCCGTCTGATTCGTGGGCCATCGTCGCTCCAAGCCGAATGGGGTCGCGCGGAGCGCTCGCGGGCGCCTGTGCCACCCCGAGCCCCCCCCAGCGCGTCGTCGGCCATGGTACGGGGGCCCCTGGGGCCTGTCAAGCGCGCACAGCCTTGCAGTTGCCCTATTTCAAAGGCTTTTTTGCGTCCTTTGCCTCACTCCCCCTGCTCCGCCCCACACTTGGGGCAGACGATGGGGCCCAGCCCGCGCCGCGTGCTCTTCTGGTTCACCCAGGGGTTACCGCACACCTTGCACGGCGTGGGGATGGGCTTGTCCCACTGAGCGTAGTCGCACTTGGGGTAGCGCGAGCACGAATAGAACGTCTTGCCCCGCCGGGACTTCTTCTCGGTGAGGTAGCCCTCGCCGCACTGGGGGCAGTCCACGCCCGTGGAGATGGGCTCGGTGTGGCGGCACTCGGGGTAGCGGCTGCAGCCGATGAAGCGCCCGTAGCGCCCCTTCTTGTACAGGAGATCGCCTTCTTTGCACTCCGGGCACTTACGGCCAACGGGCTCCTCGCCTACCAGCTTGACCTTGCCGTCGGCGTCGCGCTCGATCTCGCCCGTGAAGCGGCAGTCCGGGTAGTTCGTGCACGCGAGGAACGAGCCGTTCTTGCCGAACTTGATGACCAGGGGCGCGTCGTCCTTGGGGCAGCGAAGGTCGGTGGGGATCTCCTCGCGCTTGACGTTGCGCATCTCCGTGCGCGCCTTCTCCAGCGTGCCGGACAGCCCCCCCCAGAACCCCTTGAGGAGCTCCTTCCAGTCCACCTGCCCCGCCTCGACCTCGTCGAGCTGGTCCTCCATGCGCGCCGTGAACCCCACGTCGAACAGCTCGGGGAAGCTCTCCACGAGGAGGTCGTTGACGATCATCCCCAGCTCCGTGGGGCGGAAGCGCTGCTTTTCCTTCTCGACGTAGCCCTTGCTCTGGATGGTCGAGATGATAGCCGCGTAGGTGCTCGGGCGCCCGATCCCCTTGTCCTCCAGCTCGCGGATGAGGGTCGCCTCGGTGAAGCGCGGCGGCGGTGTCGTGAAGCGCTGCTCGGCGTCGAGCTTGTCCAGCCCCAGCTCCTGCCCCTCGGTGAGCGGCGGCAGCGGCGCCAGCTTCTCCTCCGCCTCGTCCACGCCCCGGTGCTCCTGGTAGATGGCCGTGAACCCGCGGAAGGTCTGCACCTTGCCCGTGGCCCGGAAGACGTGCTCGCCCGGCGCGCGCACGTCCACGGTCGTCACGTCGAACCGCGCCGGCGTCATCTGGCAAGCCACGAAGCGGTTCCAGATGAGCGAGTAGAGCTTGTAGGCCTCGGGCTTCAAGAAGGGCTTCACCCGCTCGGGGGGCCAGGCCAGCGACGTGGGCCGGATGGCCTCGTGGGCGTCCTGGGCCCGCCCCTTGCTCTTGTAGACGTTGGGCTTCGCCGGGACGTACTCGGGCCCAAAGCGCTCCAAGATGTAGTCCCGGACGTTTGCCACGGCCTCGTCCGACAGCCGCGTGGAGTCGGTACGCATGTAGGTGATGAGCCCCACCGCCCCCTCGGCGCCCAGGTCCACGCCCTCGTAGAGCTGCTGCGCCACGCCCATCGTGCGCTTGGCCGTGAACCGAAAGGCGCGCGCCGCCTCCTGCTGGAGCCGAGAGGTCGTGAAGGGCGCCAGAGGCCGCTGTTTGCGCTCCTTCTTGGACACCTTGTCCACGATGAAGGGGCCACGCTCGCAGGTCCGCACGATGGCCGCGGCCGTCTCGCCATCCCGGACTTCCGCCTTCTTGCCGGCGATCTTCGCCAGGCGCGCGGTGAACGGTGGCGGGGACGCGCCGCGCAGGTGGGCGTCCAGCGTCCAGAACTCCTCGGGGACGAAGGCCTCGATCTCGCGCTCGCGCTCCACCACGATGCGCACGGCCACCGACTGCACGCGCCCCGCGGACAGCCCCCGGCGGACCTTCTCCCAGAGCAGGGGGCTGATCTGATAGCCCACCAGCCGATCCAAGATGCGCCGCGCCTGCTGGCTGTTGTAGCGGTTCTCGTTGAGCTCCAGGGGGGTCTGGAGGGCGCGGACGATGGCCTTCTTCGTGATCTCGTTGAAGAGCACCCGCTTGATGCGCTCCCGCGGGATCTTCAGCTCGCTCGCGATGTGCCAGGCGATGGCCTCCCCCTCGCGGTCGGGGTCGGGCGCCAGGTAGACGACGTCCGCCGACTTGGCGGCCTTTCGGATCTCGGCGAGGACCTTGCCCTTGCCCCGGATCGTCTCGTAGTGCGGCTCGAAGTCCCCGTCCAGGTCCACCCCTAGCTTGGACTTGGGGAGGTCCTTGACGTGCCCCACGCTGGCGCGGACGTCATAGCCCGCGCCCAGGTACTTCTTGATGGTCTTGGCCTTCGACGGGCTCTCCACCACCACCAGAGACTTGGCTGCCATCGGCTGTGTCGCTCCTTGGCGTTGCCACGCCCACGCGTGCGTCTCACACCCCTTGGCGGCGGGCGACGCGGTATCGAGGCCCGGGTTCCCGCGCCACGGCGCCGGCGACCTCGAGCTCCGCCACGGCGGCCAACACGACCGCCACGGGTAGGCCCGTTTGCCCCAGGAGTGCGTCTAGGTCAAGCGCGCCGGCGTCACCGAGGACCCCCAAGACGGCGCGCGCCTCCTCTCCCAGGGCCTCGGGCTCCCCCCCACCCGTCGTCCCCAGCACCTCGTCGTCGGGGTCCCTCCCCGGTTCGTCGGCCGCCCAGGGTGCGGGTTCCCCCACGTGCCGCACGGGCCAGCTCCCCCGCCCCTCCACGCCCGGCTGGCCGAGCGCCCGCGCCAGGGCCGCGGGGCCCGTCATGGCCCGGGCCTCTCCCCGCGCCAAGAGCCCATTGGTCCCCTCCCCCAACCCCTCCCCCACGGCGCCCGGCACCGCTAGCACCGGGCGCCCCAGGGCGCGCGCCGCCCGCGCCGTGGACAGCGCCCCACTGCGAGCGCGGGCGCGCGCCACGATGACCACCTGGGACAGCGCCGCGATGACCTCGTTGCGGCGGAGGAAGCGGTGGCGCGCGGGGCGTACCAGGGGCCAGAAGGGGCTCACGACGGCGCCGCCGCCGGCGACCACGGCGTCGAACAAGGGCCGATGCGCGGCCGGGTAGGGGTGGGCGTGGCCGCCCCCCAGGACGACCACCGTGGGCGCACCCAGGCGCAAGCAGGCCTCGTGCGCCCGGGCGTCGCACCCCTCCGCGCCGCCGCTCACCACGGGGCGCCCCAGGGCCGCGGCGTCGGCCGCCGCCCGGGCGGCCACGGCGAGGCCGTAGGCGTCGCTGGCGCGCGCGCCCACGACCGCCACGCCGAGCTCGGCGGGGGGCGTGCCCCGGACAATGAGGACCGGCGCCGGACCCGGATACGGGGGACACCAGGCGCGGAGGCCGCGCGCACTGAGCTCCGCGCACGCCGCCTCTCCCTCCGCACGCGTGACGTCGGCGGCCTCGCCTCGCCCGAGAGCCCGAGCTGCGGCGAAGGCGCTCCCGTGGCGGCGCAGGAGCGCCGCGCAGGTGGGCAGGGACGGGAGGGGAGGGGGCTGCGAGGGCTGCACGATGGCGGCTCCGAGGTCGTGGTGGCACCGAGCCCGTGTGTGGGCCCGACATGTGGGATGTGTCACGGTCCCGCCAAAGTGCGCCACGCGATCTCTCAACCCTGTGCCCCTGCACACTTTTCTTGACCCGGGGCGGGCCGCCCTCGCGGCGTCTCGGGGCCCGTGGTGCGGCGCGTCATGAATGGGCGTTCATTCACTCTTGACCGCGGCCTCGCGTCCGACTAATGCAACAGACCGGCTCGGCGAAAAGGAGAACCGATGGCCACGAAGACGAGCACGCGCATTCGCAAGGTGGCGGTGCTGGGTGCCGGGGTGATGGGGCAGGGCATCGCGGCCCACCTCGCATCTGCCGGGATCAAGACGCTGCTGCTGGATATTGTCCCACCCGGGGAGACCTCCGACGACCCCGCGGCCCGCAATCGCTTCGCAGCGAACGGGCTCAAGGCGGCGCTCAAGGCGCGGCCGGCGGTCTTCGTCGACAAGGGGGCGGCGTCCCTCATCGAGGTGGGGAACTTCGACGACGACCTGGGCCGCGTCGCCGAGTGCGACTGGGTCATCGAGGTCGTCAAGGAGGACATGGACATCAAGCGCTCCCTGTTCGCCAAGATCGAGGCGAACTGGAAGCCCGGGATCATCGTCACCTCCAACACCTCGGGCCTGTCCATCGCGGGCATGTTGGAGGGGCGCTCCCAGGGCTTCAAGGAGCACTTCTTCGGGACCCACTTCTTCAACCCGGTGCGCTACATGCACCTGCTGGAGATCATCGAGGGGCCCGACACGAAGGCGGAGCACGTCGACGAGATCGTCCACTTCGTGCGGCGGATCTTGGGCAAGGGCGTGGTCTTCGCCAAGGACACCACGAACTTCATCGCCAACCGCATCGGCGTCTACGCGATGATGTCCACCATCCACGCCATGACCGAGCTCGGCTACACGATCGAGGAGGTGGACGCCATCGTCGGGCGGCCCATGGGTCGGCCCAAGTCGGCGGCCTTCCGCACGGCGGACGTCGTGGGGCTGGACACCTTCGTCCACGTGGCCCAGAACTGCTACGACACGCTCACGGAGGACCCCGAGCGGGAGACCTTCAAGATCCCCGAGTTCATCCACAAGATGGTGGCCAAGGGCTACGTGGGGCAGAAGGCCAAGGCCGGCTTCTACAAGCGCGTGAAGCCTGACCTCTTTACCATCGATCTGGAGACCTTGGAGTACCGCCCCAAGGTCAAGGCCGACTTCCCCGAGCTGAAGAAGGTCAAGAAGATCGACGACCCGGGCAAGCGCCTCAAGGCGCTGCTGGAGACGGACGGGCGCGCCGCCAAGTTCGCCTGGCACGTGCTGGCGCGGACGCTCGCCTACGCGGCGAACATCGCCTTCGAGATCGCCGACGACATCGTGAACATCGACCGCGCCATGCGGTGGGGCTTCAACTGGGATCAGGGTCCCTTCGAGGCCTGGGATGCCCTGGGTGTCAAGGAGACCGCGGACAAGATGCGCGCCGAGGGTCTCACGGTCCCGGCCTGGGTGGACGAGGCGGCCGCGCGCGGCGGCTTCTACGTCACGGACGACGAAGGGCCCAAGTACGTCAGCAAGGTCGGGACCTTGCAGCCCGTGCCCCAGATCCCCGGCTCCCTGAGCCTGGGCGCCATCAAGCGCGCTGGCGGCGTCATCGACAAGAACCGCAGCGCCACGCTGCTGGACCTGGGCGACGGCGTCGCCTGCGTCGAGTTCCACACGAAGATGAACACCGTCGACGACGGCCTGGTCGCCATGCTCAACAAGGCGTGCGACGTGGTCGAGAAGGACTTCGACGGGCTGGTCCTCGCCAACGAGGCCGAGCACTTCTCGGCTGGCGCGAACCTCATGCTCATCGTCATGAACGCCAACCAGAAGAAGTGGGACGACATCGAGCTCGTCGTCCGCGAGTTCCAGAAGGTCAACCAGCGGCTCAAGTACCTGCCCAAGCCCGTCGTCTCCAATCCCCACGGGCTCACGCTCGGTGGCGGCTGCGAGATGGCCATGGCCGCCGACCGGATGCTCGTGGCCCAGGAGACCTACATGGGCCTCGTGGAGGTGGGCGTGGGCCTCATCCCCGGCGGGGGCGGCACGCTGAACCTGCTCAAGCGGGTCCTCCAGGGCGTGCCCAAGTCCATGAAGGCCGACCGTCTGCCCTTCATCCAGCGGGCCTTCGAGGCCATCGGCATGGCCAAGGTGGCGACGGGCGCCGGCGAGGTCTTCGAGCTCGGCTTCGGCACCGCCCAGGACGCCATCGCCTTCAACCGCGACACGCGCATCGCCGACGCCAAGCGCCTGGTGCGCTACATGGCGGACCAGGGCTACACCCCGCCCCGGCCCGCCGACAACCTCGTCCTGCCGGGTCGCGACGGCGCCGCGGCCGTGTCGCTGTTCGTCTACGGGCTCCAGCTCTCGGGCTGGGCGAGCGAGCACGACCGCCTCATCTCCGACAAGCTCGCGCATGTGCTCTGCGGTGGGGACACCGACGGCCGGACCCCGGTCGACGAGCAGCACATCTTGGATCTCGAGCGCGAGGCCTTCATGAGCCTCGTGGGCGAGCCCAAGACCATCGCGCGGATGCAGCACATGCTCACGAAGAACAAGCCGCTTCGGAACTAGCGGGCCGAGGTAGGAGGAAACCATGCGAGAGGCAGTTATCGTCAGCTCGGTCCGCACCCCCGGGGGGCGGGCCAACAAGGGCAGTTACCGCAACGTCCGTCCCGAGGACCTCGGGGCGGCGGCCATCAAGGGCGCCCTGGAGCGCGTCCCGGGCCTCAAGCCCGAGATGGTCGAGGACGTCATCTTCGGCTGCGCCATGCCGGAGGGCCCCCAGGGCCTCAACGTGGCGCGCTCCATCGCCCTGCTCGCGGGGCTCCCGGTCACGTGTCCGGCGGAGACGGTGAACCGTTTCTGCTCGTCCGGGCTCCAGACCATCGCCCACGCCGCCGAGCGCATCCGCGCCGGATGGGGCGACGTCATCGTGGCCGGCGGCGTGGAGTCCATGTCCATGGTCCCCATGGGCGGCTTCACCCCGCGCCCCCACCCTGACACGGTCTTCAACGACCCGGCGCTGTTCACCGCCATGGGCAACACGGCCGAGATCGTCGTGGAGCGCTACGGCATCACCCGCGAGGAGCAGGACGCCCTGGCCGTGCGCAGCCACGAGCGCGCCCTGGCCGCCATCAAGGAGGGCAAGTTCGCCGACGAGATCGTCCCCTTCGGGGACCTGACGGTCGACGAGGGCCCCCGCGAGGGCACCACGATGGAGGTGCTGGGCAAGCTCAAGCCCGTGTTCAAGCAGGGCGGCTCGGTCACGGCGGGCAACAGCTCGCAGATGACCGACGGCGCCGCGGCCGCGGTCGTCATGAGCCGCGAGAAGGCCGAGGAGCTGGGCGCCGAGATCCTGGGCATCCTCCGCGACTACGTGGTCGTGGGCGTGGAGCCCGACGAGATGGGCGTGGGCCCGCGCTACGCCGTGCCCAAGCTCCTGGAGCGCCACGGGCTCACCGTGGACGACATCGACCTCTATGAGATCAACGAGGCCTTCGCCAGCCAGTCCGTCTACTGCGTGCGCGAGCTCAAGCTGGACATGGACAAGGTCAACGTCAACGGCGGCGCCATCGCCCTGGGCCACCCCCTGGGCTGCACCGGCGCCAAGCTGACGGCCACCATCCTGCACGAGATGAAGCGCCGCGGCAGCCGCTACGGCGTGGTCACCATGTGCATCGGCGGCGGCATGGGCGCCGCGGGCCTGTTCGAGCGGCCCCAGTAGCCCAGCAGACGCTGCGCTAACCATCTGAGAGGGCGGCTTCCGGGAGACCGGAGGCCGCCCTCTCGGCGTTTGGGGGCGTGAGCTTCGCCGCGACCACGCAGCCGCCGGGCGCCCAGCGCCGCGCGCCTCGGAGGGCGTCAGTACATGCCCGACAGCCGCACGAAGAAGCCGCTCTGGTCCCGTGAGGGGTCGGTGAGCAGGTCGTCGCTGAAGCGGGACCAGCGGTAGCCCACGCCCACGCGGGCGTACCCGGCGATGGCGTAGGCGACCTCGGCCAAGGCCCCATGTTCGAGCTGGGCGTAGCCGTCGGGCACCAGGGACCACAAGAGCCGGTACTCCACGGCGAGGTCGAAGTTCTGGATGAGGTGCAGGCCCAGGCGGTTCACCCACAGTACGAGGTCGCTGTCGCCCGCCGTGAGGCCGTCCACGCGCGTCGTGGCGTGTTTGTAGGCCAGCTTCTCGCTGAGCTGGAAGCGCCAGGGGAGCTCGAAGATCCCCGCCACGCTGGCCAGGTCGATGACGGACCGGGAGGTCTGGGTCCCCAGCAGCGTGCCCAGGCCGCCGACGTCACCGGCGGCGGGGAGCGCCGGCAGCCCGCCGAGCGCGGAGCCCGCCACCACGGCAGCGGTCGTCCGCCGCTCCACGCGGCGGGTGTAGCGCAGGAGCAGGGTGAGCCAGCGCGCCTCCTGGGGGCGCCACACGAGCCCGCCCGTGGCCTCCAGGCCCTCACGGTCCACCTGGCGGGTGGAGAGGTTCTGGGTGAGCGTGTAGTTCACCATGGCGAGGCCCGTCCACGCCTTGGAGAGCTTGAGGTCGAGGCCGTTGCGCAGGAGGACTTGCATGCGATCCACGCCCTCGGCGGCCCTGTCGCCCCGGTCCCAGCGCAGCTCGTAGCGCCCGCCGAACTTGGCTACGTCCGAGGCCAGCGCCTCCAGCCCCGCCGAGAGCACGTCCCGGGCGCCGACGGCCTCGTAGCCCCCGAAGGTCTGGCTGCGCTCGTAGGCCGCCGAGACGGCCACGCCCGGCGCCAGCCTGAAGCGCTTGCCCAGGCCCACGACGGCACGGTTCGTGGGGCCCGAGACGCCGCCGTTCAAGCGGTACTCGCCGTAGGCGCGCCCGCCGTCGCCCAGGGCCTGCTCGGCGCCCAGGACGGTGGCCTGGGTGAGCCGGCCCGTCTCCTCGTCGGTCCGCAGACGCTCCTCGGCGTAGACCGCCGCCGTGTCGCTGAGGCGCGTGCGCAGCCCGAAGCGCGTGGCGTTGTCGCCGTTCCAGCGCACCACCTGCCCGAGCCCCAGCGCCAGGTCTTCGCTCAGCTCGTAGCGCAGCCCAAGGTTCGTGACCATGCGGTCCGTGAAGTCGGGCCCGACGATGGTGTCGTCGCCCGCCACGTCCGCCTCCTGCGAGAGCTCCAGGGCGAGCTTGCGCGTGAGCTTGTAGCGACCGCCCAGGGCCACGACCCCCGTGTCGTGGACCACGCCGTCGAGATCGTCCCGGTGCTGCCCGAACAGCGCCTCGCCCAAGACCGACCAGCGCTCCTCGGTGTGGGCGTATTGGGCCGCGAAGCGCGTACGCGCCAGCCCGCGGAAGCCCGTGGTGAAGCGCTCGTCGGGCTGGAGGACCAGAGCCCCGTCGGCGCGCAGCGCCACGCGGTCCCTGTCCGTGGGGCGGTAGATGACCTGGCCCCCGTAGCGCTCCATCCCTTGGTCCTGGAGGGTTCCGACGGCGTGGAAGCCGGGCTCGGCCACCTGGTAGTAGCCCTTGAGGGTCAGGTCCAGGTCGTCCGCCACGTGGAACAGCTCCCCCAGGTGGCTGGACAGGCCCACCTTGAGGGCGACCCCGTGGTCGTCCCCACCCGAGCGGTCCAGTGTGCGGAACCGCAGGCCGCCGTCGTCGCTCAGCCGGCTCACCCCATCGGGGCGCAGGGACTCGGCGTACTCGAATACGGCCTGGGTGCGCTTGGCGAGGTCCACCTTTATGTGGGCCCCCAAGAGCTGATAGTCGTCCCCGCCGTCGTCCCGCCCCTCGCGCACGTAGCCGCCACCGACCTCCACGACGCCCGCGATGCGCTGGCTTCCGTGGACGCCCCAGGCCAGCTCCCCGGCCGTCGTGGTGCCCCGCGCCTCGTAGTCGGCGATCAGCCAGACCTCGTGGCCGTCCAGGAGCTCCCGCTCGCGGAAGGGCTGGAGGCCTCCCACGCTCCACATGGCGTCCACCGTGGAGGGCAGCGGGGTCTTCATGAACACGCGCCCATCGGCGTAGTCCACGCGGTAGTCGCGGTCGCGCACCAGCGGCCGACGGGCCAGCTCTAGCCCCGTGGACACCTCGCGCACCACCAGCGACAGCTTCTCGGAGCCCGCCAACACATCCTGACGCGACAGGTAGTACAGGCTCCCACCCGTGGCCCGCAGCTCGTCGTGGCCTCGGCTCACGCGCTTGACGTCGTCCGTCACGAAGCCCTGGACCCGCGTGTCCCAGCCCTCTGCGAAGGCCTTGTCGAAGTCGAGCTGCGCTCCGTAGAAAGCTCGGTCATAGCGGAACAGCTCCACGCCTTGGAGGTTCGTGCGAACGTTGCCGACCTCGAGCTTGGACTTGTCCGCTTCGACCAGCACGTACAGCGGCCCACGCATCTTCGCGTACACGTCGTCCTGGGCCGCGTCGCCGAAGATGGCGTAGTCCCGCGCCGGGTCGATGACCTGCTCGTAGAAGGCGCTGAAGGCCCGCCGCTGGGCCGTATCCAGGTGGGCCGTGATGAAGAGGTTCTCGGCCAGCTCCGTGCCGCTCACCCGGGCCTTGAGGGTCAAGGCTCCCCGCCCCGCCAGGAAGATGTTCCCCGTCCGGTAGGTGTCCGCCGTCGCCCGCTCGTCGAGGCGCGCCCCCACGTGCCCCAGCGCGCCGTCGGCCAGCGCCATGAGGAACAGCTCGGACTTCGTCACCTCCACGGGCCACGCCAGGCGCGCCACGTAGCCCGCCGCGTCCGTGCTCGTCACCACCAGCTCGCTCCGCCCCACCGGCAAGGGCACGAGCCCCCCGAAGCTCCCGTCACGGTTGACGTGGAGTTTCCGCCCGTTCGCGACGATCTTGTTGTGCGGGTTCGTCTGACCGGCCACCCACAAGCGCGTCGTCGAGATCTTCACCCCCTCGGGTGGCAACCTCACCGACAGCTCCGCCGCCGTCGCCTTGCCCCGCCGTCGCCCCCACGGTGGCGCCGGTCCCAGGAGGATCGACTTCGCCCCGATGGCCTCGCGCAGCGCGCGCCCCCCGAACCGCCGCAGGGGATCGTCCGCGGCGGGCGTGCCGGCCCCCGCGTCCCCGTCACCCGCCCCCGGCCTCGTCAGCGTCAGGCGGGGCGTGGGTCCCAGATGGAGCCCCACCGGGTTCGGGCCTTCCGGCCCCTTGGCCTCCCCCGGGGCCGCGGGCTCCTTGGCCTCGCTGGCGGCTTCGTCGCCACCCTGCGCGTCTCCGGCCGTCGCGGGTGGGGGCGGGCCGGCGCTCGCCCCGGCGCCACCCCCTTCCGGGGCACCGGTCTGCGCGGCCTCGGACGCGCCCGGCGGCGTGTCCACCGCGACCAGGACGCTCCGCTGGGCGCCGTCCTGGGTTCGCACCGTGATCCCCAGCGCGCCCTCAGCGGGCCGCGGCACCGACCCCGCGAAGGCGCCGCTCGGGTCCACCGGGAGCCGCCGTCCCTGCACCCACACCTCGCGCGCCTGGACGACGGCGGGCGGCGCCTGGAACTGGCGCGGGGACTCGGCGGGGTAGAGGGTCAGCTCCACGCGCCGGTTGAAGTCCGCGTCTCGCGGGCCCGCCACGGGGCGCAGGGGCCGCGAGGCGCCGAAGCCCGTGGCCGCGATGGCCTGCGGCCGGAGCCCGACCACCTTCGTCGCCAGCTCGCCCAGGAGGAAGGCCGCGCGCCGGCTCCGCGTGAGCTCGTCCTCGGGGAGCCCGGCGCCCCCCTCGTGGACCCCGATGATGAGCTGCGCCCCCGGGTGTTGTCGCACCAGGGGCTTGAGGGCCTTGAGGGCGCGCACGAGCGCCGGCCCAGGGCGCATCCCGGCGCGAAAGAGCTTCGTGCCGCGGATCACGCGGTGGGCCAGGGGCCGCTCGGGGGCGCCGTAGCTCACGCCGAACACCGACGGCGCGCTCTGCACGCTGTCGCCGTGCCCGTCCGTGACGCTCAGCACGGCGTGGTACAGCCCGCCCCGCTCCACGAGGCTCACGGCTCCCGACGGGTCCGTGCCGTCCCAGGTGAGCGACGCCGGCGGAGCGCCCTTGCCGAACATCTCGCGCACGAGCACCCGCGCGCTCCCGGACACGCGGTAGATCGCTAGCCGCCACCGCGCCTCGGGCGGGAGGGCGCCCTCCACCTTCGTCGCGAAGACGGCCGCGTCGCGCAGGCCGGCGGGGCTCCAGGGGATGTTGCGGACGCCGGGGCGCACCGCGGGCTCCAGCGGCCGCACGGCGGGCTGGAGGGTGAGGGACGCGCGCAGCGGGGGCAGCAGGCGTCCGTCCACCGAGAGGACCCCCTTCGCCGCGTCCCCCGCCACCGTGACCACGGGCAGGGGGCTCGTCGGGGGCAGGACCTCATCGTCCGCGCCCGAAGGTGATTGGCCCGCGTCCCCCTGGGCGTCCGAGGTCTTGACCGCCTGCGGCACGGCTGGGCCAGGGCGCTGCGCCGCGCCGGGACACGTCGTGCCGAAGGACGTGCGCGTCACGAGCCCCGGCGTGAGGTAGAGGAGCCGCCGCGGCGGGGTCGTGAGGTGCCCGCCCGGGGGCAGCGTGGCCTCGTCCACCTTGATGAGGTGGTTGCCCGCCTGGAACCCCTTGAGGTGCCAGCGTCCCTGGGCGTCGGTGTCCACGTCCCAGCCGTGGTCCCCGTAGATCTTCACCCCGCCGGCGCCTCCCTCGCCCGGGTCCTGGACGCCGTCCTCGTCCTCGTCACAGAAGACCACGCCCAGCACCAGGGCCTCGTCGAGCTCTGCGTCCGCTTCCACCCGCACCCGCGCGCGGGCCTCGGGCGTCACGGGCGTGCCGTCCAGCGTCCGCGCGAAGACGCGGTTGTCCGCCGTGCGGTTCACGGTGGCCTGGGGTCCCACGGCGAGCTGGTAGGTCAGCGTGATCCGAGCCCCCGCGGCGAGATCCAGGCCGGTGAGCGCCCCCGCCCCGTCCGCGAGGCCGAAGATGAGCCGGGCACGGTGGGCGCCGGGGGCGGGCGTGGGGCGGCTGCTCCCGTCGGGGAGCGTGAGGCGTCCGCTGCGTGGGACGTAGGTGAAGCCCGCCGGGGGGGCGTCCTCCAGCACGAGCCCCTGGCCGGCACCCCACCGGAGGTCACGGCCGCTGCCGTTCGTCACCTCCACCGTGTAGGTGACGAGCTCCCCTCGGTGGACGGCCACGCGGTCGGCTCGTTTGGTGATGGAGACGCCGGGGATTCCCACGGGCGCGGCGCCGCGCGCCTCGGGTGCGGTGCCCAGCCACGCCCAGCCCATGACCGTCACCGCTAGCCACGCCCCGAACCGATTGGCCGTCATGGTGCTCCCACCTTGCCGTCGTCGCCTCTCTCGCCTCCGCGCGCGCCAACCGCCGGCCGAGCACGCGCGGCGATGCTACCCCGGTTGTTGCGCGGGGGCCAATCCCCAGGGGCCGGGTCTCTGCGCGGACTACTGCGGGTTGTAGACGGTGAGGTCGGTGGGGTTGGTCGTGGTACCCTGGCCGTCTACGCCCACCCCGCCCACGAGGAGCGCCATCCCTGACTCCAAGGTGAGGACGCGCTGTCCGAAGCGCGCCGACGACAAATATGGGATGAGCGGGTCCCCGTTGGAGGGGTCCGCGTTGGACTGGGCGACGTCGATGACGAAGGCCCCCTGGGCGGGATCGAGATACTCGTAGATGACCTCGACGCTGTTGAGCGCCGTGCGGTTCGCGCCCAGGCCGCCCGAGAGCAGCACGGCGTTGCCGCGCAGGGGGGCGGCCGCCTGGGCGGCGCGCGGGGTGCGGAGCGTGAAGCCGGGGTTCGTGAAGAACTTCTGGGTCCCCACATCGTAGACGTCGATGGTGCCCGTCACCTGGGTGCGGTCTTGGCTCGTGAAGCCTCCGGCCACGTAGATGAAGTTTCGCGCCGGGACCCAGGTCGCCGTCGCCTGGGTCTTGGCGACGCTCAGGCCTCCGGGTACCAGCGTCATGGTGTCGGTGGCGATGTCGTAGACGAGCGCCGAGTTCAACGGACCGCTGGGCGACTCGCCGCCCGCGATGAGCACGGAATCCGTCTGCCGACCGGGGATGCGGAACAGGGTCGCCGTGTGGTGCCGCCGGAGCGTGCCGTCCGGCAGGTCCCGGACGCTGATGGTGCCGCTCACCGGGTTCCAGATCTCATAGGTCCCCGTGGCCGCCGTGTCGGGATCGCCGCCCACGAACAGGATCGTAAAGCTGCTCTCGTCGATGAGCGTCGCCGTGTGGCCCGCGCGCGCCACCGCGAGCTGGGCCGCGAGGACGTCGAACCGGTCCTGTTGGGGGTTGTAGACCTCGACCTGGCTGATGGCCTGGCGGCTCCCGCTGATCGTGCTGTACCCCCCCGCGACGAGGAGCTGCCCCGTGTAGAGCGCCGTCGTCGTGTGCCACGCCCGCTCGTAGAAGATCCCCTGGGCGAGCTGGCGCACGGCGCCCGTGGCCTCGTGGATGGCCTCGACGCTCTTGGACAGCGCCGAGAAGCCCTGGGCGTTCCACCAGCTCGCGGAGGCGTCTCCCACCGTGCCGCCGCCGATGACGAAGAGATCCCCGAAGGCGCTGCGCGTGATGGTGTGGCCCACGCGCCCCGACGCCAGGGAGGACGGCAGCCGGCTGTCCGCGTTGGTGAGCGGCGCGAACGCGTTCACCTTGGCGAACATGAGCGGCAGCGTCTGGGCCTCACCGCCCTGATCCACGCGAGCGCGTGCGCTCCGGCCGCGGCTCACGACCACCCCCTCGGGAGGGGGGGCCTGACCCTGCCATCCCTCGACGACGACGGAGCGCCCTACCCCGAAGGGGATGTTGTCCAGGGTGACCGACCCGGGCCCGTCGTAAGGGACGACCTTGGGGGTCGTCACCGGGCCGTCGTCGTCCTCCGCCCAGATCCGCAGGTAGTTCACCCCCTGGAAGGGAGCCTGTCCCGCGGGCGCATACAGGTCGATAGCCAGCCCCAGCGGGCTGCCCTGCGAGGAGTCGCAAGCGCCTGTCGCGCCTGCCACGAGCGCCGCCGCGAGCAAGGTCTTCGGGAGCCGCATCAGTTCCCCCAGGTCACCGTCGTCTTGAATCCGTTGGGTCCCGCGTCGCCGCCCGTCGTAGCCAGCACCGCGGCGGTCGTACCACCCGCGACCACGCCGCCGACGATCGCCCAGACCCACCACTTCTCATACCACTGGTCGTCCTCGTCCACCGCCCCGACGCCGGGCGTCTCCCACGGCTTGGGGCTTCCTCCACCGTTGAGCAGCGGGTTCGTGTCGCCAGTCCCAGGCGCCGGCGTGGGCCCAGGCTGTCCATAGGTCGGCGGAGGTGTGGGCGTAGGCTGCCCGTAGGTGGAGGCGGGCGCAGGCGTCGGCTGCCCATAGGTCGGCGCGGGCGCGGGCGCGGGGCGACCGTAGGTGGGGGCCGGTGCGGGTACGGGCTGGCCGTAGGTGGGGGCTGGAGCCGGCGCAGGGGTCGGCTGCCCATAGGTCGGCGC
>CAYZID010000006.1:35035-59508 GCA_964478315.1 uncultured Myxococcales bacterium
TGCCCATAGGTCGGCGCGGGTGTGGGCGCAGGGCGACCGTAGGTGGGGGCCGGTGCGGGCGCGGGCGCGGGGCGACCGTACGTGGGCGTCGGGGCTGGCGCGGGCGCCGGGGCCGGTACGGGGCCGGCTGGAGGCGTAGAGGCGCCCGGCCGGACTGGGGCTACCTTGGGCTTGGGCGTGTAGGGAGACGTGGGCGCGGGCTTGGGGCCGCCGCCCGCGGGGGCCGATTCCACCACCCGCACCGGCTTCGCCGCGGGCGCCGCCTTGCCCGTGGGGCTCGCGGGCGTGGCGGCCACGCGGACCTCCTCGTAGATCTTGCTCTTGCCCTTCACCAGTCGGCTCCGCGGGAAGACCGCCAAGGACTGGAGCACCCGCTCCTCCACCACCAGCAGCGTCGCTTGCATGGTCGCCAGGTCGGGGTCCAGCTCGATCCACTCCAGCTCCGCGAGCTGCTTGAGCTCGGGGTCGTACACGAACACCGCGAGGTCGTAGTGGTCCTTCCCTTTTCGGATGTAGCTCAGGATGATGGAGTCTAGCTCGTAGGTCTTGGAGAGCTCCGCGGCGAGCTTCCGGAACGAACTATCGAAGGTGCCGCTCGCGGCCGCCACGGCCAGCCCCTTGGGGGTCATGGGGATCGACGGCTGGGCCACGCGCTTGGTGGGGTCCGCCTTGAGGCGGGCGACGAACTTTTGATCGCGCGCGGCGGCGGAGAACTTCTTGGCCCAGGGGAGGAAACCATCGGCGACGACCCGCACGAAGTGCCTGCCGCGGTGCATCCCCGTGAGGGTCACGGGCGCCTTTCCCTGGGGCACGCCGTCCAGGTAGACCGTCGCGCCGGGGGGCGTGGACTCCACGTGGACCTTCCCTAGCTCGGCCTTGGCGTAGAGGATCTGCAGCCGGTTGAGGGCGGCGATGGCCGTCTTGGGGACCTTGCGCTTGTCCAGGACCGTGTTGGGCCGCAGCACGAGCACGTTCGCCAGCCAGTCCTCGCCGTTATCGTCGTAGCCGGCCTTGAAGTAGGCCAAGGCCACGCCCAGGTTGGCGTCCACGTACTGGTCGAAGTCTACTAGGTCCGCGATGCCCTTCTCGTAGAACTTCACCGCCTTCTTGAAGAGCTTGGCCGCCTTCTCGTACTTCTTCTTGTCCATGAGGGCCTTGGCGTCCCACAGCGCCTTGTCGGCCTTCTTGAGCGAGGGGTTCTCGCGCACGGGCTGGGCGACCTCGTCCTTGTCCGGCGCCTTGAGGGTGTCGGGCGTGAGGACCACGAGGCGGCGGTTCATCTCCAAGATCGTCTTCAGGTACTCGAAGACGCGGCCTGGGATCACGCTGGAGACGCTGGGCGAGCGCTGGAGCGGCACGAGCAGGACGCGGGGCTTGTCTTCGTCGCGCTTGGAGCGCGCCTGGGCGGACGGGGGCACCGCCATGACCCCCGAGAGGATCACGGCGGACAGGAGGGCCCACCCCCGCGGGGTGCCGAAGCTCCTCCGAGTCCTGCGGGGGGCGCCGGCGCGAGCGACGTGAGATTGAGGTTGGTCGGTACGTGGGTGCATGTTCGTTCCCCGGGTGGTACGGCCGGGCGTGCCGCGCGAAGAACACCCCCACCGGGGGCGCCCGGCCAGCGAATGTAGAGCATCCGGCCGCGCGATGCGAGTATCCACCGCACGGGATGGTCAGGGGCGCGGGCGATGGGCGCCAGCGCGCTCCTGGTGTCTCACCAACGCGCGGCGGCCTGGGCTTTATCCAAGGCGCCCCTTCCGGGGCACGCCCCGCGACCCACCAGATCGCCCCACGGTTGGCCCCAGCCCCCCAGGAGAGCGTCGTAACCATGCAGAACGAAAGCCCCGCGGGAGCGCCCCGCCCGGCCCCCACGGGCCGCGAGCTCACGATCGCGCTGGGGCTCCTCTACGGCGGCACCTTCGCGCTCCTGGGCCTCTCGCTCGCCCTCCCCACCGTCACAGGGTGGCTCCAAGCGGGCCTCGCCGTCGCGCTGCTGTCCATCCCTACGCTGGCCCTTCGGGGCACCGGCCTCACGGTGGACGATCTCGGCGTCCAGCTCGGTCCCTGGCGGCGCACGGCCACCCTCGCCGGCCTCACGATGCTCGTCGTCTTCCCCCTGTTCACCGTGGGTTTCGTCTGGTTCCAGGCCCACGCCCTGGGTGGCGCCGGGCGCCTCTCCTTGGACGGCGCCGCGCGTTGGCCCGAGTCCCTGGAGGGGGCGCCCCTCGACCCGTGCCCAGGGCCCGGTCAACCCGTCCGCGCGTGGGTCGAGGGGCGCGGCCTGTGGATCGTGCCGCCCGCCGGACACACCCTCGACGCGTCTGTCACCCTCGACGGCGAGCCCTCGGCCGCACCTCGGGTCATCCGCTGCGGCGCCGGTGGGCGCCCCTCCGTCTCCCACCCACTCCCCACGTCGGCGCGCTTTCGTCTCTCTCCCCCCCCGGCCCCCCCGCGCTGGCAGGCCCCCGCCTCGGCGGGCCTCTGGTTTCCCCTGGGCGGCGCACACGACCTCCGCGCCCGCGTCCGCCTCGACGGCCGAGACGTCGCCCTCGCCACGGGCGCGCGGGGCGAGGACGCGCCGCCCGGGCCCCTGGACGCCCACCGCTCGTGGTGGTGGGTCCTCTCCTTCCTCATCGTCCACCTGGGCCTCGTGGCTCTCCCCGAGGAGTGGTTCTTCCGGGGCTACCTCCAGGCGCGGCTGGACGCGCGCTTGGGGACCCCCTGGACCCTCCTGGGCGCTCGCGTAGGCTGGGGCTTCATCCTGGCGGCCGCCGCCTTCGCCCTCCTCCACCCCATCCTCGTGCCGGGGCTCTACCGGCTGGCCGTGTTCTTCCCCGGGCTGCTGTTCGGCTGGCTCCGCGCTCGCGGCGGCAACATCGGCGCGGCCGTCCTCGTGCACGCCGGCGCCAACCTCCTCCAGGCCCTCCTCGTCCACATGTACGTCTGACGCGGGTCCACGCGCCTCGCTCACGCCAGGGTTTCGACCCGCGCGCCGCCCTCGTCCACGGGGCTCACCAGCGCCGTGGCCCCGTGTCCAGCCACCTCGAAGGCCGCCTTCATGGCCGCCGCGGCCTCGTCCGCCGCGGCGCGCCCGGCGCACAGCGCGAAGACCGTGGGCCCCGAGCCCGAGATCCCCGCCCCCGCCGCCCCCGCCCGCCGCGCGGCCGCGACCACCTCGTCATAGGCGGGGATGTTCCGCGCGCGGTAGGGCGTCGCCAGCCGGTCCTCCAGGCAGCGCCCCGCCGCGGCGAGATCCCCCCGCCCCAGCGCCGCGACGAGGCCCGCCGCGTTGGCGACGTTGGCCACGGCGTCCTCCAGGGGGACCGCCACCGGGAGCGCCGCCCGGGCTTCCGCCGTGCGCACGGTGACCGCCGGCTTCACGGCTGCCACCCAGAGCCCCCTCGGCGTGGCAGCCCGCACGACCTCCACCCGTTCGCCCCCGCGCGGCACACACACCACCAACCCGCCCAGCAGCGAGGGGGCCACGTTGTCCGGGTGGGGCGTCCCGGTCGCCAGGCGCTCGCCCTCGCGGCAGGCGTCGAGCAGGGCCTCGCGGGGCCCCTCCCACCCCAGCGCCCGCGCCGCGGCCAGCGCCCCTGCCACGGACGAGGCCGCGGAGCTCCCCAGCCCCGAACCCAAGGGGAGCCCCTTGTGGAGCCACACGCGCAGCCCCGCGTCCGGGCCGGCCACCCCGCGCGCCACGCCCTCCAGAACGGCCTGGGCCGCCACCGTGGCGCAGTTGTCCTCCGCCCGGCGCGCCAAGGCTCCACCGTCTCCGGTCACCTCCACCAGCTCCACGCGGCCCGTGTCGGTCCGCTCCACCTCCACGACGTCTCGGGGGCCCTCCAAGCACAGCCCCAGGGTGTCGTAGCCTGGCCCCAGGTTGGCCACCGTCGCCGCCGCCGACGCCCGGGCCCTCACGCCCCGGCCTCCGGGCTTCGCTTCTCCCGCGTCTCCCGCGTTTCGTCCGCGCCGCCCGGCGCGAACCGGCCGGACGTGTCCATCTCGAAGCGCGTGAGGATCTCCGCCGCCTCGCCCCCCGCCCGCGGCCGCTCCACCCGGCCTCGCCACCGGAACCGCGAGCGCAGCGCCTCGTCCATCTCCAGGGTGAGGCGTACGTCCAGCACGTCGCCCGCCTGGACCTTCGTGGGGCGCACCGGGAAGGCCATCTGGCCCCAGTGCGTGCGCACGCCGGGGGCCGTGGACAGCACCACCCCGTGCCCCAGGTCGGCCTGGAACCAGCCCACGATGGCGTCCAGCGTCCACGCGCGCTGGACGACGAGGCGCGCCCTGAGATCCAGCGTGTCCGGCGACTCCACGAGGGGGAAGGACGCCACCTCCGCCGTTTCGGTGAGGAGCAGCTCGGGCTCGCACCGCACGACGTAGGCGTGCTGGAGGGCGAAGTCCACGGCCGGGCGGAAGTCGAAGCCGCCCACCGGCTCCTCCCAGAAGGACACCTCGCGCCACATGGGGAGCGCCGCGCCCGCCAAGTGGAGCGACAGCCCACGCGGGATGGTGGTCGCCCCGGGCGCCATGTGGCGGGGCAGGTCCCTCAGCACGGGCTGCATCTCGTCGGTGACGAAGAAGTTGCCCATGGCCTCGGTGATCACGAGATCCACGGGCGTCTCCAGCGTCACGTCCTGGCTCGCCGCCTGGAGGAAGGTGATGCGCTCGCTGAGCCCATTGTGCGCCGCCAGTCGGCGCGCCACGTGGATGATGTCGTGGGGTTCCAGCGCCACGACCTCCGCGCCGCGGGCGGCCGCCCACAGGGCGAGGATGCCCGTGCCCGTGCCCAGGTCCAGCACGCGCATCCCCGGCCTCACGGCCGCCTCGATGGCCTCGCGGTAGCGCGCCATGCGCTCGCCGTCCGCCAGCATGAGACGGTGGTGGTTCAGCCCGATGAAGTGCCCTCGGCTCATGACTCCTCCTCGCACGCCGACCCGGGCCCCGCCTCGCCGGGAGGTCTTGGGGCCCGGGGGACGCCAGTGTCCCCGCGAGGCCCCCGACTTGTCACGCGGACGCCTCCCAGGGCCCCCTCGGTCCCCCTCTCCGACGCCCTCTCGGCGGCGCCGAACGCCTCCCTCGGCTGCGCCGCGGTTGACACGGATCGGCGCGGGTCGGTATGGGGCTCGGCGGGTTCACCCCAGGAGGAAGCCGTGAGCAAGACGTCCAAGCAGGCCACGCCCACCCCGGTCGCGTCCATCGTGATCCCCGTCTACAACGAGGAGGCCATCCTCGAGAGCGCGGTCAACGACCTCATCGTGCGCATGGGCGAGCGGTTCGGCGACCTGGACTACGAGATCGTCATCACCGAGAACGGCTCCACCGACGACACCCTGGAGCGCGCCTACAAGCTCGAGCGCAAGCACGAGCGGGTCCGCGTCCTCCACAGCCCCGAGCCCAACTACGGCCGCGCCCTGCGCCGCGGGATCTTGGAGGCCCGGGGCACCTACGTCCTGTGCGACGAGATCGACATCTGCGACGTGGACTTCCACGCCCGCGCCCTGGAGCTCCTCCAGGCGGACCAGGCCGACATGGTCGTAGGCTCCAAGGCCCACAGGGACGCCCAGGACCAGCGGCCCCTGTTCCGCCGCCTGGGCACCACCGTCATCAACGGCCTGCTCCACGTCCTGCTGGATTTCAAGGGCACGGACACCCACGGCCTCAAGGCCTTCCAGCGCGAGCGCATCCTCCCCGTCGTGAGCCGCTGCGTCGTGGACAAGGACCTCTTCGCCAGCGAGCTGGTCATCCGCGCCGAGCGGGGCAGCTACCGCGTCGTGGAGATCCCCATCGTCATCCACGAGAAGCGCCCGCCCAGCATCAACCTCGTGCGCCGCGTGCCCCACGTCCTCAAGAACCTCGCCCGCCTCACCTACGTCATCCGCATCCAGGGGCGCGACTAGGTGGCCCCCGCTCGCTTCCCGTTGGACGGCCGCGCCGCGGCCATCAACGTCGACGTCGACAGCCTCTATCTCTACTACCGGCTCCACGACGTCGACGAGGCCACCGCCACGAACGCCATCTGGGAGCGGGGCGTGCCGCGCTTCGCGGAGCTGTTCGACGAGCTGGGCGTGCGCGCGACCTTCTTCGTCGTCGCCTCCGACCTCGAACGCTGGCCCACCGCCCGCCGCGTGGCCGAGCAGCTCGTGGCCGCCGGGCACGAGCTCGGCAACCACACCTGGAGCCACCCCTACGCCCTCACGCACATGGCGCCGGCCGACATCGCCTCGGAGATCGCCCGCGCCCACGACCTGCTCAGCGACGTCCGCGGCCGTCCCGTGAGCGGCTTCCGGGCGCCGGGCTATCACATGAACCGCGCTGTCTACGAGGCCGTAGCTGCCCAGGGCTACAGCTACTCCAGCTCTCTGTTCCCTTGCCCGCCCTACTATTTCGCCAAGGTCGCCTACATGGCGGGCCTGCGCCTGCGCGGCAAACGCTCCCAGGCCATCGTCGGCGACCCGCGCATCATGGTGGGTCCCACGCACCCGCACCACCGGCACGGCGTCCGCGAGCTCCCCATCACCGTGCTCCCCTACGTGCGCATGCCCTTCATCGGCACGAGCCTCCTCGCCTTCGGCGACCGCGGCTACCGCTTGTCTTTGCGCCTGCTCCGTCGCGCTCCTTTCGTGAACTTCGAGCTCCACGGCATCGACCTCTGCGACCTCCGCGAGGACGGTATCGACCCGGCGCTCAGCGCCCAGCCCGACCTCCGCGTGCCCCTCGCCGAGAAGCGCCGCCTCATCGGGCGGGCCGTGCTGGATCTCAAGGACGGCTGGGGTGTGGACACCCTCGAAGACCTCGCGCCCCAGCTCGCTCCTTGACGAGCGCGAGCTTCCGGTGAGCACGCGGCGCGCCATCCCTCGGGGTACGGCCAAGCGCAACCGTGCCGCCCGCCGCGCCCAGGACCTCCGCCAGGTCCAGCGCGCCCTCGTGGCCGACGAGCGCGGGACCATCGTGCGCGACGCGCCGCTGCGCGTGGCGCTCGCCTACCCGAACCCCTACCACACGGCCATGAGCTCCTTGGGCTATCAGGTCGTCTACCGCGCCATGAACGCCCGGCCCGGGGTCGCCGCCGAGCGCTTCGTCCTCCCCGACGACCCCGACGCTTTCGCTCGGCGCGGCGTCGTGCCCCTGTCCTTGGAGTCCGAGCGCCCGCTGGGGGCCTTCGACCTCGTGGCCTTCTCCGTAGCCTACGACCTGGACATCGCGGGCTTCTTCTCCCTCCTCACGGCGGGTGGTGTGCCCCCCCTCCGCGCCGACCGGGGCCCCCATGACCCGCCGGTCCTCCTGGGTGGCCCCCTCACGGCTTCGAACCCGCTTCCCTTCGGGCCGTTCATCGACCTGGCCGTCATCGGCGACGGTGAGGAGGCGGTGGAGAGCTTACTGGACATCTTGGAGGACGCCCGCGACCGCGACGACCTCCTCCGACGGGCCGCGCAGCTCCCAGGCGTGTGGGTCCCCGAGCTCCACGGCGACCGCGTGCCGCCTACCCAGAAGGTCGCGGGCGCCCACATCCCCGCCTTCGGCCAGATCATCACCCCCCACGCCGAGCTCTCCAACATGTTCCTCGTGGAGGCCAGCCGCGGCTGTCGCCGCTACTGCCGCTTCTGCCTGGTGCGCGCGCCCGAGAGCCCCATGCGCTCGGCGGAGCTGGACGCGGTGCTGGACAAGATCCCCGCGGACGCCCCGCGCGTGGGCTTCGTGGGGGCCGCCGTCAGCGAGTGGCCGGGGCTCCGCCAGGCCCTGGGGCGCGTCTTGGATCGGGGACAGGGCGTGGGCGTCTCCAGCCTCCGCGCGGACGTCCTCGACGACGAGCTCGTGGGTCTCTTGGCGCGGGGCGGCTACCGGACCATGACGGTGGCCTCGGACGCCGCGAGCCAGCGCCTGCGCGGCAAGCTCGCCAAGGGGATTCGCGCCCGCCACCTCGTGGAGGCCGCGCGCTTGGCGGCGCGCCACGGCATGAAGCGCGTGAAGCTCTACGTGGTCTTGGGGCTTCCGGGCGAGACCGACGAGGACTTGGACGAGCTCGTGGAGCTGGCTCGCGAGTTGTCCTCCCACCTCCCCCTGGCTATCGGCGCCTCGCCCCTGGTCCCCAAGCTCCACACTCCGCTGGGCGACGCGCCTTTCGCGGGCGTGGCCGCCATCGAGCGCACGCTCAAGCGCCTGCGCCGCGCGCTCGGGGGGGTGGCCGATCTGCGCGCCACCTCCGGGCGCTGGGCCTGGGTGGAGTACCGCATGAGCCAGGGCGGGGAGGACGTGGGCCTGGCGGCCTACCGCGCCTGGCAGGATGGCGGCACCTACCAGGCCTGGCGCCGCGCCCTGGCAACCCTGCCGCCCGAGGCCGAGCGCGCTGGGCTCACCGCCGCACGCGCCCACGGACTGTGGCCCGCGGCGGGCATGAAGTGAGGCCCTTGGCCGCCGGCCCCGGTGGGCTCAGGGCGCGAACTCCAGCAGCACGTCGTTCATGTAGCGGAAGCCCCGCTCGGTGAGGCGCAGGCGCCGCGGTCCGGGCATCTCCAGCGTCCCGGCCTCTACCTGGGCTGCGATGACGGCCTCGTAGAGCGCGAAGTCCTCGGGCGGCAGCTCCACGCCGTCCTCCAGCAGCCGGAGGCCGGTCATGACGCGCTCGAAGGTCCCCGTCCGCGGGTCGATCTCCTCCCGCTCGTCGGTGGGGTCGCCGCTCTCCAGCGCCGCCGCCACGTAGGGCCCCACGCGCCGGAGGTTCATCCACCGGGCGCCGCGGGCGTAGCCGTGGGCTCCGGCGCCCAGCCCCAGATAGGGCCGCAGCTCCCAGTAGCCCGTGTTGTGGACGGCGCGGTGCCCGGGCAGGGCGTAGCTCGACACCTCGTAGTGCTCGTAGCCGTGGGCGCGCAGGACGCGCCGCGTCGTCAGCAGCATGTCCAGCTCGGCGTCCTCGCCGGGCAGGGTCACCCGTCCGGTGCGCACGAGGCGCTCCAAGGGCGTCCCCGCCTCCACACCCAGCGCGTAGACCGACAGGTGTGGGGGCGCGAGCTCCTCCACGACGCGGGTCACGTCCTCGGCCCAGGTGGCGGGGTCCTGCCCCGGCAACCCGAAGATGAGGTCTAGGCTCCAGCTCTCCAGCCCCCCGCGTGCGAGGAGCCGCGCGGCTTGGTGGGCCGTGGCGGCGTCGTGGCGCCGGTCCACGGCGCGCAGCAGCTTGTCGCGCAGGGACTGCACGCCCAGGGAGACGCGGTTCACGCCCGCCTCCTGCCAGGCGTTCACGGCCTCCGCCGTCACCTCGCCGGGGTTGGCCTCCAGCGTGATCTCGGCTCCGGCCTCCAGCCCGGGGCGCTGGCGCACCGCCTCCACGACGCGCCCCAGCTCGGCGGGGTCCCAGAGGCTGGGCGTGCCCCCGCCGAAGTAGAGGCTGCGCGCCGGGCCCGGGAGCCACGACGCCCGGTGGTCCAGCTCGCGCAGGACGGCGTCGGCGTAGGCCCGGTGGGGGATGGTGGGCGGCGTGTAGGTGTTGAAGTCGCAGTAAAAGCAGCGGTGCAGGCAGAAGGGAAAGTGGACGTAGACCCCGCCGCGCGCGCCGGGGCCCTCGGCAACCCGAGAGGCGTCGCGCCCGTGGGGCGCCGCCCGGTCGCTCTCCCCTTGGCCGGTCACCGCGTGTAGACCTCGACCGTGCTGGGGAGGAGACCCTCGTCGAAGCGCTTGTCGAAGCGCGGGCCCACGACCCCGAAGACGCGCTCGGGTACGCCGTCGACGATGTCCATCACGGCGAGCGACGTGGGTTGGGCGAAGTCCGTCCCGGCGAGCTTCCCACCGGGCGGCGCCAGCGCGCCCACGCTGACCACCGGCAGGGCCCCGTACCGACCCCGGAAGTAGACGCGGTAGCCTGCGGACAACAGCGCCGTGACGCGGGCGCGGAGGAAGATCTCATAGAGGCGGAACTTCTTGTCCAGCGAGCCCAGGTGGGCGTCTTGGAGCTTGTGGAGGGGCAGGTAGCTCACGACGAAGCGCGCCTGATAGACCCGGGCGCGCCCGAGCTGCTCGCGCATCCAGGCCAGGGTCTCCTCGTCGAGCCCATCGTCCAGCCGGTCGAGCCCGAAGACCAGGAAGAAGGCGCCCTTGAACGTGAAGGTGTAGCGGTCGGGGTAGCGGGCCACGTCGAGCGGCTGAACGCCCGCGAGCGGCGGTGGCGCGGGGTGCGCCGCGCGATCCGCGGGCGACGTGGACCAGACCGTGGGCACACCGGCCTCGGCCAGCGGTCGCGCGATGCGTTGGCGGGCCCGCTCCCACGCCTGCCCCGTGGCGTCCGGGCCCACGAGCCCGCCCAGGTGCAGGACGAGGTCCGGGCGCAAGGGCCCCGCGAGGGCGTCCAGGGCCGCGCGGACGGTGTCGGGGACGCCCCCCTCGGCGGCGCTGTCCGCTACCAGTGCCAGCCGGAAGGACGTCGCGGTTTGCGTGGGCGGCGCCGGGAGCGCCCCGTCCGTCCCCTGCGCCTCCTGTCCCACCGCCGGCCCCACGGGCAGGCGCTCCAAGGGCACCGTGCGCACCGAGCGCCAGCTCCAGTCTCCGTCCCGCAGCGTGAGGGTCACCACCTGGTCGGCTTGCCCGCCGCGGAACGTGTGCCCCACGGTGCAGCCGTCCACGCGGGGGCTCCCATCGCCGAAGTTCCAGGTGCACTGGGCACCCTCGTGGCCCGGCGGGAGGCGCTCCACCTTCAGCCGCACGGCCGTGTCGCGGTAGACCCGCAAGACCTCCGGCGAGAACGACCACAGGAGGCCCAGCGAGGCGTCGGCGTCGGCGCCCGCGCCCCCGTGGGGCTCCCGTGAGGCCCGTCCACCCCCGGCCTGTCCGGCGCCGAGCGCCCGGGGCCTGGCTTCTACGGCGTCTCGGTCCAGGCGCCCCACCGCCGCCGCGGCGAGGGGGGCGGCGTCGCTGGCGCCGGGCTCCCGGGCGTTCTCCGCGGCGCCGCCGGTCTGGCAGGCGGTCTGGGAGAGGGCCAGCGCGACGAGGGCGGCCGACGCGAGGGGGACGTGCGAGGTGCGGCCGGTGTGAGGGCGCGAGAACATGCCGCCGAGCCTACGAGGGGCCCTGGGGCCCGGCAAGTTTGCTGGTGTCCTCGGCGCGCTCCCGAGGACGGAAGTGATCGAAGGTCCCGCCCAAGATCTCCCCCGCGGGGAGGATCTCATCGCCCCAACGCGCCTCGAAGCCTGGTGCCTCGCCCTGGGGCGCACGCACCCACCCCACGCGCTGGAGGCCGGCGTCCGCCAGGGCGCGGGCGGCGCTGGCTGGGGCCGTGACGAGGAGCGCGTAGTCCTCGCCGCCGCGGAGGCGCTCCAACGCCCGTTCGCGGTCGCTCATGGGCGCCACGGAGCCCCTCGGCGCTCCACCCGCGTCACCCAGCGCGTCATCCAAGGGCAGGGCGCGGGCGTCCACGACGACGACGACGTGCGAGGCTCGGCCGAGCCGGGTCGCGTCCCGCGCGAGGCCATCGGAGACGTCCATGCCCGCCGTCGCGCCCGCCGCCAGCGCCGCGGGGCCGGCGTGTAGCGGCGGCGTGGGCCGGAGGTGGGCCTCCAGGCACGGGTCTCCTTCCAGGGCGCGGTGGGCGTCGGGGGCGGGCCATCGTGGCCCGGACCCAGGGCGCGCCAGCCACCGCGCCAGGCCGCGGCGCGACCGCCCCAGGGTGCCCGCGATCCACACCTCCTGACCTGGGAGCGCCCGATCCCGCTTGAGGAGCGTCGGCCCGGACGTGGACCCCCACGCCGTGAGGCTGAGCATGATGGGGCCGGGGCTCCCCACCACGTCACCGCCCACGAGCGCGCACCCGGCGTCCCGCGCGGCCTCCGCGAGCCCGCGTGCCAGGGCCTCCCACCAGTCGTCGGGCGTGTCCGGGGGCAGGGCGGCGGCCAGGACGAACCCCTCGGGCCGTGCCCCCATGGCCGCCACATCCGAGGTGTTCACGGCCAGGGCCTTGTACCCCAGCCACCGTGGCGGGTGGGCCCGGAGGAAGTGGACGTCCTCCACCAGGGCGTCGGTGGTGAGCACCCGTCGGCCCGGCGCCGGTGGGGGCCCCAGCGCGGCGCAGTCGTCCCCCGGGCCTTCCTCCTGGGCGGACGGTGTGGGGACGAGGGCTCGCATGAGGGCGATGAGGCGCGCCTCGCGGTCGCCGACGAGCGCTGCCGCGGGGGGCGGCGCGTCCTTCCGTGGGCTCGACCGAGGCTTCGTCATGGGGAGGTGGCCCCGCTCTCGACGGGTGTCTCCTGGGGAGCTTGGCCCTCCAGCTCGCGGAGCTGGTCGCGCCGTCGCCGCAGCTCGGCCTCCTCCTGCTCGGTGCGCCGGAGGCGCAGGCGGTCGAGGTCCACCGTGAGGAGCTTGGGCATGCGGACGAGGACGCCGCGTCCGTCCACGGAGACGCCTCCCGTGACGCCCGGGAATCCGATCGTGCTCGCCAGGCGCGCACGGAGCGCCTCGCGCAGCGCGGGGCCCGCGCCGTCGGTGGCGAGCAGGGCCCGGACGACCACGGCTGCGGCGTCCCGGACCTCGGCGTGGAAGGCGGTGGGCGGCCTGCGGTAGCGCGCCTGGAAGCGGTCGGCGAAGTCCACGGCCAGGGGATCGCCCGGGTCTACGAAGAAGGGGGCCATGAAGATGGCGTTGTCCGTGAGGTTCTCGCCGCGGTCCACGACGGCGGCGTGGTTCCAGCCTGGGCCGCCCAAGAGCTGGACGACGGGGTGTCGCGGCGTGCCCGTGAGATCCGGCGAGGTCTTCACGCGCAGGCCCCAGAACCGAAGGAAGGGCACGAGGCGGCGCACGGTGAGGGCGCGATCGGGCAGGAAGAGCCCCTCGAAGTCCACGGTCCCTCGTCCGGGCTTGGGGGCGGCGAGCAGGGCGCGCACGGGCCCGTTGAAGTCCTTGGTGTCGCGGGCGTAGCCCTGGGCGGCTCGGATCTCCCCGCCCAGCCGCACGAACTCGTCCCAGAAGGCCCCCATGGCGCGCTCGCCGGACGGCTTGCGCGGGAACAGCACGGCGGCCCGCCGCAAGCCCAGGGTCTCGTAGGCGTAGCGGGCCAGGGCTCGGGCGAGCTCCTCGGGGCTCACGCGGAGGCGGAAGGTCGTGGGCGACCCGGGTCCCAGCTCGTCCCGGGCGCTGAGCACGACGTGCGGGACGTGGAGGCGCGCGGCGGTGGCGGCGGCGGCGGCGGCCTCGCGCTCTCCCACGGGGCCCAAGAGCGCGGCGACGTGCTCGTCGAGGACCAGCTCCTCGGCGGCGCGGGCGGCCGCCTCGGCGTCGCCTCGCGTGTCGCGGACCACGAGGGTTACCGTGCCGTCGGGGGGCAGCGCCATCTGGATGGCCTCCAGGGCCGCCTGCCCGATGCGCTGGTAGCGCCCGCTCAGGGGCAGGAGGAGGCCCAGGCGGCGAGGTCGTGCGTCGGCCCAGGCGTCGAGGCGAGCGAGGAGCTCCGAGGCTTCGCGGCGGGTGAGCGGGTCCTCCCCGCTCGCAGCCCGCTCGGCAGCGCGGCGCGCTTCGGCCATGGCGCCCGCGTGGAACCGCTCTCGGGCGTAGCGCAGAGCCACCCACGCCGCCCAGGGGTCGCGGGGGGGCAGCGCGTCGTACAGCCGTGCTAGCGCCGGCGCGTCCAAGGCCGGCTCCACGGCCGCGATGACCCGGGCGCGGGCGTCGGAGGTTGCGGGCGCGGGAGCGGAGGCGGGAGTGGGAGCGGTTGCGGAGGTGGGAGCGGGAGCGGAGGCGGGAGTGGGAGCGGTTGCGGAGGTGGGAGCGGGAGCGGAGGCGGGTTCGGTTGCGGGCGCGGGAGCGGTTGCGGAGGTGGGAGCGGGAGCGGAAGCGGTTTCGGAGGCGGGAGCGGGTGCGCTTGTGGCCCCCGTAGACGCTACGGCAGCGCGGACGGCGCGCACGGCTTCTTCGGGGTGCCCGGCCAGGAACAGGCTTCGGGCTTCTCCGTCCACGGCCTCGGGCGGTGGTGGTGCGTCTCCCGCCAGGCGGATGAGGGCCGCCCAGGCGCGCGCGGCGCCCTGGTAGTCCTGGGTGCCTTCCGAGGCGAGGGCGTAGACGCGCAGGCGCTGGGGCTCCAGGGGCGGCGGGGCCGGGGACGCTGCCCAGCGCTTCGCGGCCCCCCATGCGGCGCGCGCGGCGGCCTCCTGGGCGAGCCGGAGGCGGGCTCGGTGGCCTAGCGGGCTCCCGGCGGCGGCCCGCGTGAGCCGCTGGAGCACCAGGTGCGCCCCGACGGAGTCTCCCCGCGTGGCGGCGCTCTCCGCCGCGCGCCAGAGGCTGCGCGCGCGGGGCGTGTCGAGCGTGTCGCTCGGGGGCCGGTCCGGCGCCGGCACTACGGCCCCGGCGCTTCGCGGTGCGTCCGCGCGGCCTGTGTCGGCGGCGTGTACCCCTGCGGGCGTGGCACGGGTCGGTGCGTGTGCCGAGGGGCACCCCGCGGCGCTCAGGGCGAGGCCGACGAGGGCAGCGAGGGCCGCCGCGCGCGCAGCCGGCCCGCCGTTGGGGCGGGGGCGCCGCCATCGTAGGAGGAGCTCAGGGGTCATGGGGGCCTTCCGCCTCGGGGGCTTCGTGGGCGTCCGGGGGCGCACCGGCGGGGGGCGGTTGTAGCAGATCTCGCGCCGCCTCCAAGTGGGCTCTCTCCTCGCCCGCGCGGACCGCGGGGACGGACAGGCGCACCGCGACGATCTGGTCGCCGGGCGGCTCCCCACGGCGAGGGGAGGCCACCCCCGCCCCCGGGAGGCGCAGCGCGGCCCCGTGCGGTGTCCCGGGCGGCACCTCCAGGGGGCGCTCTCCGTGGACCGTGGGGACGGTGACCGTGGCCCCGAGCATGGCGTCCAAGGCCGAGACGGTGAGGTCCATGTGGACGTCTGCCCCCTGCCGGCGGAGGATGGGGTGGGGGGCCACGGCGCACTCCACCAGGAGGTCCCCCGGGGCGCCCCCGTGGAGTCCGGGCTCGCCCACACCCCGCACCAACAGCCGCGCGCCGTCTCGCGTTCCCGGGGGCACCGTCACCTCCACCTCCCGGGATGCGGGGCTGAGGCCCGCGCCCTGGCACGAGGGGCAGGCGGGATTGGGTAGGTATCCGCGTCCCTGACAGTCCTCGCAGACCGCGCGACTGGCGCGCAGCGCGGCGCGGGCCAGCACCTCGCCGGCGCCGCCGCAGCGCGGGCACAGGTCGGGCACCGTGCCCGGGGGAAACCCGCGCCCTTGGCAGGCTTGGCAACGGGCCGTGGCCGGCAGGCGGAGCGTCTTGCGCGCGCCCAGCGCGACCTCGGAGAGCGTAAGGGGCAGGCGATAAAGGAGATCCCGCCCGCGCCGCGGCCGGTGGTCCGCCACGCCAAAGACCGCGTCCAGGATGGAGCCAAAGAGCGCCCGGGCGGAGGTCCCCGGGTCGGGGTCTGCGGCGGCCACCGCCCGTCCGGCGTCGTAGGCGGCGCGCTGCGCAGGGTCGCCCAGGACGTTCCAGGCGCGGACCAGCGCCTGGAAGCGCGCGGTCGCCGTGGGGTCTTCCGGGTGGCGATCGGGGTGCAGGCGGATGGCGGCGCGGCGATAGGCGGCGCGGAGGGCGTCGGGCGTCGCCGAGGGGGGGACGCCGAGCGCCGCGTAGTAGTCGGGGAGCGCGGGGCGGGGGGGCGTCAGGTCACCTCGCTGTACATAACGTCCGCGATGCGGGCCGAGGAGCGCTCGAGGTTCTGGAGGGCCAAGGTGATGGTCTCCAGCTCCTCGGTCTCCAGGGTCCGGCGGCAGCGGTCCACGTCGCGGCGGATCTGCTCCACCTCGTCGTCCGTGAGGTAGCTGGAGAACTCCATGAGGCTGCGCTCGGTCGTGTAGATGAGGCCGTCGGCCTTATTGCGCAGGGCCGCGATCTCCTTGCGCTTGGCGTCCTCCAGCTTGTGGCGCTCGGCCTCGTCCACGAGCCGGTCGATCTCGCTCTCCGTGAGGCCGCTCGTGGCACGGACGCGGACGGTTTTCTCGTTGTTGGAGCCCAGGTCGCGCGCCGTGACCGACAGGATGCCGTTGGCGTCCACGTCGAAGGTCACCTCGATCTTGGGCACCCCGCGCCGGGCGGGCGGGATGTCCAGCAGCTCGAACCGCGCGAGGCTCTTGCAGTCCTTGGCCAGCGGCCGTTCCCCCTGGAGGACGTGGATGTTCACGAGGGGCTGATAGTCTTCCGCCGTCGTGTAGACCTCCGCCACGGCCGTGGGGACCGTGGTGTTGCGCTCGATGAGCTTGGTCATCATGCCACCCTGGGTCTCGATGCCCAGGGAGATGGGGATGACGTCCAGCAGGAGCACGTCGTTGACGTCGCCGCGGATGATCCCGCCCTGGATGGAGGCGCCCACGGCCACGGCCTCGTCGGGGCTCACGCCCTTGTTGGGGGGGCGGTTGAAGAACTCGTAGATGCGCTTCTGGACGATGGGCATCTTGGTCATGCCGCCCACGAGGATGATCTCGTCGACCTCGTCCACGGCGAGCCCAGCGTCCGCAAGGGCCTGCTCGCAGTGGTAGAGCGTGCGGTCGATGAGGTCGTCCACCAAGGCCTCCAGCTCGGGGCGCGTGAGCGTGAGCTGGAGGTGCTTGGGCCCCGTCTCGTCCGCGGAGATGAAGGGCAGGTTGATCTCGGTCTGCTCCAGGGTAGACAGCTCGATCTTCGCCTTCTCCGCGGCCTCCTTGAGGCGCTGGAGGGCGATGGGGTCCGCGCGGAGATCCACCCCGTGCACGTCCATGAACTGGTCGGCGATGGTCTGGATGATGCGGATGTCGATGTCCTCACCGCCCAGGAAGGTGTCCCCGTTGGTGGCCTTGACCTGGAAGACGCCGTCTCCCACCTCCAGGATGGAGATATCGAAGGTGCCCCCGCCCAGGTCGTACACCGCCACGCGCCCGCGGCTCGTGTGGTTGAGCCCGTAGGCCAGGGCGGCGGCCGTGGGCTCGTTGATGATGCGCAGGACGTTGAGCCCGGCGATGCGGCCCGCGTCGCGCGTGGCCTGCCGCTGGCTGTCGTCGAAGTAGGCGGGGACCGTGATGACGGCGTCCTCCACGGGCTCGCCCAGGTAGTCCTCGGCGTAGACCTTCACCTGCTCCAGGATGAACGAGGACAGCTCCGCCGGTGAGTACAGGCGATCGAACATGCGCACGTGGGCGTCGCCGTTCTTGGCCGGCGCCACCTCGTAGGGGAAGCTCTCGAGGATGCGCTGCACCTCGGGGGAGTCGAACTTGCGCCCCATGAGGCGCTTGGCCGCGAACACGGTGTTGCGCGGGTTCGTGATCGCCTGGCGCTTCGCGATGTGTCCCACGAGGCGCTCGCCGTCTTCGGTGAAGGCGATCACCGAGGGCGTCGTGCGGGAGCCCTCGGAGTTGGGGATCACCACCGGGTTGCCGGCCTCCATGATGACCACGCACGAGTTCGTCGTGCCCAGGTCAACGCCGATCACCTTGCCCATAGAAGCTCCTTCCAAGTCCAGCGCGCGACTCCAAGAGATCCGCCTATCGGCGGAAGTATAGGGCCCCGTCCCCGGGGACGGCAACATACCTGGCTTGGCCCCCACTCAGGATGGGTCTATGTGGCGTGGTTACAATACCTTACGGGCGCCTTGGCGGCGCCCTCGACACGCCCACATCCCGCGGACCACCCCGATCCCCCGGGGCGGGGGAAGCCCTCCCGGCCGGTCACAGCAGGCGATCGGGTACGAAGACGATGTCGCCGGGGCGGAGCTCGAGGTTCGGAGCGCCCTCCTCGCTGATCTTCCCCACGGGGACCGGGATGCGGGTCTCCTTGCCCCCCTCGCGGCGGGTGACCACGACGTAGTTCTCGTTCGCCGTGTTGCGGAAGCCCCCCGCCAGGGTGATGGCCTCCACGACGTTCATCCCGTCGGAGTAGGGGAAGGTCCCGGGGCGCGCGACCTCCCCGAGCACGAAGATCTTCTTGGAGTTGTACTCCTTGACGAACACGGAGACGTAGGGGTCGCGCAGGAAGCCGTCCTGGAGCCTCGCGCGCAGCGTCGCAGCGATCTCGGCGGGGTTCTTGTCGGCGACCTGGACCCGCCCCACCAAGGGGAAGTCGATGGTCCCGTCGGGGCCCACTCGGTGCACCCCGGAGAGCCCCTTCTCGCCGTAGACGGACACCTGGAAGACGTCCCCGGGCCCAAGCCCTACCCGCGACATCTGGGCCTGTATGTCTGCGTTCAGCTTGCTGAAGTCGCGGACCGGCGCCTGGGGAGGGCAGCCCCCCAAGCCCACGAGGGCGCCGCCCAGCAGGGCGGCCACGAGCACAGCCGCAGCCCTGCCGCGCGCGGACCTGCGCCGGCCGTCAATAGCGGAGGTTGAAGCTCGCAAAGACGCGATGCTCCGCGTAGCCCACGAACTGACGGGTCAGGCCGGTCGGGAGGCTGAGGATCTGGTTGTAGTCGCTGATGACCCAGTCCAGACGGTAGCCCAACGAGATGCCAAAGAGGCGGTGGATGTCGAAGTCCACCAGGGCCCCGGCTCGCACGCGCATGTCCGTCCGCTTGCGGTCACTCACGATGGGCGTGACCGTGGTGCCTTGGTCCCCCAAGGTGAAGGGGTAGGGGTCCCACTCGCCGTACCAGCGGTAGTCAAAGGCCCCGTCCAGGCTCAAGAGCGCCACGTTCCCGATGCGCTGGGAGAAGTTGACGAACCCGCGCACGTAGTCCTGGTAGCCGCCGAAGGCCACGAGGTTGTAGTCCCGAGCGCCGCCCACATGGAGGACCGTGCGCGCCGTGAACCGGTAGCTGAGCTGGAGCATCCCCACGGCGCTGGAGAAGTTGTCCGTGCTCCCGGCCTGCTCTTCCAGCAAGCTGTTGCCGTAGCCCGCGCGCACGAGCACCGAGAAGCGCTCCGTGAGGTTGCCGCTGAGCCCGGCGTAGACCTTGAGGGGCATCCCCTCGCGGAGGTTCCCCGTGTATCCCGCCGCCGTGGACGGGCGGTCCGGGTAGCTCGTGATATCGAGCGTGCTCTCCAGGAAGGCGTAGGTCAGGGGGTAGAAGCGCCACGAGGTGAGGAACCGGAAGGCGTGGGCGTCCTGGCTCAGCGTGGGCAGCTCGTCGTACCGGGTGAGGTTCCAGTCGTAGCCCAGTGCGATCTCCAGCGCGCGGCCGCCGGGCTTGAGCGACATCGTGGCCCCGAGCTGGTTGTGGTTCATGTTCGCGTTGGAGAACTCGCTGGCGCGCGTCCAGAGCGTCCGCGAGAAGGAGTCGTGGAGGTTGAGGCTGAACAGGCTCTGGGGGAAGAAGTCGACCGAGAGCTTCGCCTTGCCCCCGACGTTGGTCTGGTTGGCCGCTGCCTCGCCACCCGTGAGCGGCAGACGCACGTCGGCATCGGCCGTCGCCGTCACCCAGACGGACTTGGCGCCGGTGTTGTACAAGCCGAGTCCAGGCCGGAGGTGGAGGAGGAACACCCCGGTTGGCGTGGCGAACCCGCTCAGGCCCACGGTGCGTGGGTCCACGCGGAAGAAGTTGGTGTCGTAGGCGGTCTCAAGGAAGAAGCGCGGTTGGAGCACGAAGCTGCCCGCCTTGATCCCGTAGTTCGCCGTGCGGTCCCCGAGCCCGCGGCCCGCCCCGCTGAGGCCGGTGTACTGGGGCCCCAAGCCCGCAGGAGACACGAGGCGCGCGCCAGCCCCTGGAGAGCCGGCCCAGGCCGTCGCCCCCACCAGGGTCAAGGTGAGCGCCGTGAGGCCGCTCACCGCTATCTGTCGTCTTCCTAGGATCACAAAGCTCCCTCTCGCCTCAGCCTCGACCGGGAAGCTGCCTCACGAGCGCCGCTGCGCCATTCGCTTCTACAAGTAGCCGCTCGCAGAGATGGGCGGGTCCGGCACCGGCGCGGGCTCCATGAACTGCTCGGCCGCGGCTTGATCGGGCGGCAGGTCGCCCGAGACGGTGAGCGTCGTCTTGACCTCGGTGGACTCCACGTCGCCCACGCCGCCGGCGCTCACCACCTGGGCGTAGAGTTCGTTGACCTTCTCCTCGGCGATCATGATCTTCACGTACTCGTGCTCGACCCCGTCGCGATCTTTCTCGGCGGCCTTCTGCTCCATGGTCAGCAGGCTCTGCTCGGCGAGCTTCACAAGGCCCTTCATGGGCGTGATGGCCTCGTTCCGCGCGGTCACCACCGCCGGCTTGTTCTGCGCAATGGCCTCCTCGAGCTTGGCGAAGCTCGCCGTGAGCTTCTTCTCCATGCCCCGTACAGCCTTACGCCCCTCGCTGACCATGCGAGCCGTGGTCTTGGTACGCAGGTCGAGCTTGCCGTCCGTTCCAGCGCCAACGCCGCCCGGGGCGCCAGCGCGGGCATAGAACGTGGCCGCCCCAGCGCCCCCTAGGAAGGTCGCCGCTAGGGCCAGTGCTGTCATGCGGTGTCGAGCGCTCATAACCTCATACTCACAAGTGAAGCGGATAGTAGGGAGGGCTCGCCTTCGTGTCAACGCGGGCGCCCTCGGTGAGCACTTGGTTGTCTCCGAGCTCAGAAACGATCATGCCTCTCGACAGACACGTCGAGTGGCGGGAGACGCGCCCCGCTCACCCCTCCCCCGAGGCCTCATGGCTGGCGCGCGCCCCGCGCCGCAACGGGACGGGAGCCGTGAGTCTAGCTCGACGACAGCACGAAGGTGTGCGTGAACGTGACCTTGCCGCCCTCGGCCGGCGGGAAGCGCCAGCTCTTGATCTTGGCCTGGATGCACGAGCCCACGGACGGGTCCCCGGTCGTGTTCGACGTCACCTTGATGCTGGTGATGCGCCCGGCGGACCCGATGGTGAAGCGCACGCTCACCTTCCCCTTGATCTTCGGGTTGGTCTTGAGAGCCCGCTCGTAGCAGTACTTGATGGCGCCCTTGCGGCGCCGGAAGACGCGCGCCACGCTCGTCTTGTCGATCTTGCCGATCCCGGACTGCCCCGACAGCGAGCCCGAGCGCACGTTGACCCGGACCTTGCGCTCGCCCCCGCCCGACTCCTTGGTGCGCTTGACCTTGGCCTTGGTGGCGATGCGCCCAGTCGTGTCGCCAGCCCCCAGGGTCTTGTAGCGGCCTCCGGGGCCACCGGCCTTCACGGCCTTGGGCGTGCCCATGAACGTGCCGCTGCCGTCGCCCCCCTTGGCGAAGTCCACGCCCACGCCGTCAAAAGCACTGTCCAGCTTGGAGGACGCGATCCCCTTGGCGAGCGTGTCCGCGACACTCCCGCCGCCGGTGCCGTCGTTGGAGCCCAGGACGTTGAGGAAGGTCTTCTTGCGGACGCTCGCGCGGAGCGCCTTGCCGCTCATACTCTTGCGCTTGCCCGGCGCCCCACCGCCACCGGCCCGCTTGCGCTTCTTCGCGACCTTCTTGGGCTTGTCCTCGGGCTTCTCCTCGGCGGGCCCCTCGGCGGCGACGTCGGTGGGCAGCTCCTCGGTCTTTTCCTCGGGTTGCTCCTCGGGCGGGGGCTGCTCCTTCTTCTCGCGCAGCACCTCGGCCTTGAGGACCTCATAGGCCTTCACGCGGCGGCTGCCGTACTGCTCCTGGAGGTACCGGCCCTCCATGCGCCACCAGATGTCGCTACCCACGCCCCCGCCGCCCAGCAGCAAGGCGCAGAGCACGAGGATGTACGTGAAGGTCCAGTCGATGCGGTTCATGACGCCGCCCCGGGCGGCCGCGGGGAGCTGCGTCTTGGGGAGGACCGGCGGGGCGTCTACGAACTGGAACAGGATCTTGATGTCGCCCGTCTCCAGGCGACCGCGGGCGCTCTCGCCCAGGGGAAGGGAGAAGTGCGTGCCCTTGCGGTGGGCGCGCCCGGACTTGGCGAGCGGCTGGAGGTCGAGGACCTCGTCGTCGATGGAGATGCGCCCCTCCACCTGCTTGTTGAAATTCAGGTGGTACTGCCCGCCCTGGACCTCGAACAAGGTGAAGCTGCGTGAGAGGCGGTTGGTGGGCAGGATGAACGTGTTGCGGGCCGCCGGCCCGATCGTGACGTTCTCTCGCTTGCGGATGAGGCGCTCCTCCACAAGCTTGCCGTTCTGGAAGACGGCGATACGCAGGATGCGGCGCTTGGCCTCAGCGGTCACTGCCACCTCCCAGGGCGTGCACCGAGCCTGGACCCAACGCGCGGCGGCCCCGTCCCCAGAGACGCCGCGCGGCCGGCTTGGGCGTCATCCCCCGCGCGCTCCAACACACCGTCGGCGAGAGCTCAGCGCTGGGTTGGGTGGGGAGAGGCACGGCGTCTTCCCGCTCGGCTAACGAGCAGCGGTCTTGATGATGGCGAAGCGGAGGTCGCTCAGGCCTGCGCGGCCCGCGGAGTGAACCACCTCGGCGATGATGCGGAAGGGGATGTCCTTGTCGCAGATGATCGTGAACACACCCTTGAACTCACGTCCGAGCTCCTTGTTTTCTTCCTTCTGCTGCTTCACCAGGTCGTCGAGCTTCTTGTACAAGGGCTCGATGAGGAAGCTCGACTCGGAGCCGTCCTCCTTGAAGGACTTGTCGATGCTGTAGTGGTTCTTGTCACCCTCGGCGTAGTCCTCGGGCTGGCACTGCTGACCCGCCTGGGTCGTACAGTCGATCTTCACGATCTTCTTGTGGTCCACGACGATCGCCTGCTTCGTGATCGTCGCCGGGATGGAGTCCTCCGGGTTGAACTCGGCCGTGGAGCGGGCGAGCTTCAAGAAGTCGTCCTGCTTGATGTTCAAGGGATCGCTCGTGATGGTGACGAGCAGGAACACCAACAAGATGGTCATGATGTCCATCATGGAGTTGATGTTGAGGGACCCACCCTCTTCCATCTGACGCGGCTTTTTCGCGGCCTTCTTCTGGAAGCCCTCGGGGGCGGGCTCTACGCTCTGGGTGTCCTTGGCCATCCTGCTCCTCTCGAGACAAGGGACGCGGCCGGGGCGAGATCCTTACACCTCGCCCGGCGGCCGGGGCTCGCTATTCGGCGACGACGAAGACGACGGCGGGGAAGAGCGGCACGGACTCCTTGACCCCCTGGGCGTTCTTCACCTTCTTGGGCTTGGCGTTCGAGTACTTCGCCAGCTCAGTATAGGAATCCTCTTCGAGCTGAACGCGCGAGCAGTCGATGGTGCGCGCCAGCGTCTTCCAGGGGATGTTCATCTCGGCGCCGATGTTGATCGTCTTCTCGTTGGGGTACTGGCGCTTGATGGCCACGAGGCGCGAGTACAGCTTGGGGTAGTCGTACTCCTCGTGGTCCAGACCCTCGAACTGGCGCTTGAAGATCTTGGGCTCGGGCTCGGCGGTGAGCTCGGCCTGCTTCTTGATCATGAAGCCGTCTTTGGTGATGAGGACCGTGAGGTTCAGCGGCTTCTTCTCGTCGTTGGCCTTCTTGGCCTGCCCGCTGCCCAGGCGGGGTGCGCTCACCGCCTGGATCTTGATCTGCACGAACGTGAACGCGAACAGCAGAACGGGGATGAGGATGACGAGGAGCGCCATGATGGGGACGAGGTTCAGATCCCCCATGTCCTCTTCGGCGCCATGCCCATGCTTCTTGGCCATCAGACTCTCCCAGACTGAGCGAGGGTCACGCGCACCCCGGGAGGCGCGCGCCTCCCGAGGGGACGGAGTGGACTAGCGGTCGCCGTGGCCGCTGCGGGAGATGAGGAGGTTCTCCAGCTTCACGGAGTAGAGGTCGATCTCGTCGATGATCTTCTTCGTGATACCCGAGAGGATGAGGTGGAACAGCAGGCACGGGATGGCCACGATGAGGCCGAAGGCCGTCGTGTTCATGGCCAGGGAGATGTTCCGGCCCAGGGCCTCCTGGCGCTTGTCGGGGCTCACCGTGGCCAAGTCGCTGAAGGCGCCGATCATCCCGATGATCGTACCGAGCAGGCCCATGAGGGTCGCGATGTTCGCGATGGCCTGCAGGGAGTTGGTGCGCTTCTGGATGTAGGGGATGACCTCCAGGGTCGCCTCCTCCACCGCGTTCTGGATCTCGTCCGGCCCCTTGTTGGCGCGGCTGAGCCCCGCCTTGATGACGCGCGCCAGCGCGGCCGAAGGGGCGGCGTTGCAGAGCTTGATGGCCTTGTCGATGTTGTTGGCCATGACGAGCTTCTGGATCTGCCCCATGAAGGCCGTCGCGTTGATGTTGTACTTGAAGAACAGGAAGATGAACCGTTCGATGATGATGCCGATAGCAAAGATCGAGGCCACCAGGATGATGTACATCCAGAATCCGCCCTCGCTCATTGCGCGTGCGATCGCATCCATCAGTCTCTACCTCCCGAATAAGGAGCTGGCCGCGTGAGTGGGGCTCAGCCGACGTTCGTGTTGTCTCCGCCCCGCACCAGAATCAGGGCCCGAAAACGCTTACCCGCCATCGGCCCGGGGGTCAAGCCCACAGGCGTCCGTTGGGGTCGCCACCTGCGCGAGCCTCGTCGAACCGTTCGACCAGACCCGCGAAGGCGGCTCAGCTTACACGGAAGCGAGGGGGAACGGAAACACGCTTGTGAAAACACATATAACCTACGGAAAAAACACGGGGAAAGGAAGGGGTTGGGGGTTGGGTGGCGGG
>CAYZID010000007.1:0-44706 GCA_964478315.1 uncultured Myxococcales bacterium
GGAGGGAGCGTGCTGGTGGCACGTGGACGACGAGTGGAACCGCCTGGAATCACAAAAGCAAGCCTGGCGACGGGGGACGTTGTGAATCATGCTTCTAGGGGCTTAAGAGTTCGTCCAGGGGGCTGGGGGCGCGCGGGGCTCGGCGCGCAGGGACGTCGCCGGGGTTCGCGAGCTCGAAAGGCTGGGGGACGGGGGCGAGGAAGAGGGCGCCCGCGGAGGGCGTCCCCGGGGCGGCTACGGCCCAGAGCCACAGGAGGATGTCTGGGACGAGGAGGACGGCCCAGATGGAACGCGGGGAGGCGGCGAAGACGGCGAAGGCTGCTACTGCGACGCCTAGGAGGGTGGCCGTGGCCGAGAGCGGGCGGGCGAAGAAGGGGGCGGGATCCACGCCGGCCGGGTGGTCACAGTGGTCCCGAGAGGCTCGGAGGGTCCACGCGGGGAAGCGGCGCGCGAGCCGCTGGAGGAGCGCGACGCGCGCCCGCGTGCGATCCCAGGGGATGAGGAGCACGGTCACGGCGGCGAGCCGCAAGGCGGGAGCCCGGGGAGCGAGGCAAACGAAGACGGCCTCGACGAGAGGGACGAGGTGGAGGCGGAAGAACAGGAACGAGGAGCTTCGCAGCGCCCCCATGAGCCCCCCGGCGAGCCAGACGAGGGACACGAGGTCCACGGCGACGTGCGCGTACCACGGGACGCCCCAGACGGTGAGGTGCCCGGATATGGAGAATGTCGAGCCCTCGACGGCGCGCGCGACGCGGTAAGCGAGGAGCAAGAGGGCGACGGAGGTCCGCCACGGGGTGGGCCCCAGGGGACCCCAAGGAGCGTGAGAGCGCTGCATGATCAAGCCTCTGCGTCACGGGTAGTTCCAGGCGCGGTCTTGCTGGGTGCCGTCACGAACACGCGCTCGTCGCGTGAGGAACGTCCCTCCCCGCCATCGCTCCCGTGAAGTCGGCGACGGTGGAGGGGGATGGATCGGGGCTCAGCCAGCAGGCGCTCGGCCTTCTCGCGGGTGGCCCTGGGCAAGACGTCGCTGCGCACGGCATGCTCTTTGCGGGGTGTCTCCGTCACCTCAGTTGCGTCGAACCGTGGCGTGAACGCGACCGCCCGGGCGATGCGAGACACGAGCGGCACCAGCGCGGTCAGGGTCCGCATGGATGTGAGCCCCGGGGCTCCCCGAGAGATTGGAGAGCGCTGCACTACCACCCCGCCGCGTCCAAGAGCTTCCCGAGGGCACTCTGGACCCCGGATTTCAGTAGCGGGATCGCCTGAGGCGGAACGCGCCCATCCCACACCACGGCAGCCGCAAAGTCGGTGACCGTGGTGACCAAGGTCTTCCGAAGGACGGTCATCGCATCGGACATGATGAGTTCCGGAGACTCCTGCCCTCGGGCGATGAGTGGAAGGTGCTTCTCAAGCTGTGGCAGCAGCTTCATCACGAGATTCACGAGCAACTGGCGTGCGAGCATGAGCCCCAGGTCCTTGGCCCGTCCGCCCGAGGAGAGGGCCTTCACTCCCTGGACGGTCTTCACCTTGGCTTCTAGGGCTTTGATCCGCGCTCTCGCGGACGCCTCCCGGTGCCTCGCTTGGTCCATGTGCACCCGGAGCACTTGGCCGACCGCCTTCTTCCTGCGGCGCTTCCTTCGTACGGTCCTTTTCTTGCGAACGTAGGTGTCGTGGGCGTCATCCCGGATGCTGCGTTGTTCGTCCAGCTTGCCCTCAAGCTCCTTGACGCTCTCGCCCCGTTTCGCTTCCGTGACCATGACCGGGATGACAGCCTCCGTGACTTCCGCCTTGATCCCGACGGTGAGTAGTGCTGCCCCAATCTCTCGGATGATGATGTCCACCCAGTCGTCCAGATCGCGCGGAGGACGCTTGGAGCGCATGCGCTGGACCACACCGTTTACAGCGGTGATCGCCACCTTGACCCAGGTCGAAGCGTTCTTCAGGAATTTGGCGAGTCGACCCGCGCGATCGGCTGCCTTCGTGACGTCCACAGCCTTCTTGAAGTAGCGAAGGGTCGCGCTCTTGTCCAAGACGGTCAACATGCCGGCGTTGACCTTATGGGTCACGATCGCTTCGGCCATCACCCCGTAGACGTTGCCCGAGAGCTTGGCGGCTGTGAGCACGTCCGCGGCGTAGTCCGGCTCCACGCCCAGGGTGTGGCAGAGGCTCTTGGTGCCCTCCTCCAGCCTCTGGCCGAGCGTCTCGTCCCAGGTGGAGCCGATGATGGAGGACAGGGCGCCATTGATGAAGTTGAGCGTCGCCGGCGTCAAGGCGCGCCCCGCCTGCCCGACCGCGTGGCCCACGGAGGTCTTCTCCTCCATGTCCTCCTTGACATGGTCGGAGCTCATGCGACCCGCGAGGAGGGCCTCCATGAGCTTGTCGTACCGCGCGCGGAGACGCTTGCCCCAGCGCTTGGGGTCCCCGGAGAGACCCTGGCGCTGTTCCTGCGAGTTCTGCAAGTAGATCCACGCGACCTGCGCCCGGGCGGCCCGGAACCTCTTCCGCGCCGACCTGGCCAAGAGCTCCTCTCTCGAAGACTGCTGGGGCAGGCCGACGCGCGCGGGCCCAGCGAACGGGCCGGGCTTCAGACCGTGAGCCTGCGGGTGATTCTCCTCGTAGGCCTCCTGCCGCTCACGCAGCTCCTCCCCGACCGCCACGGTGCGCAGGGCGAGGGCCTCGTGCATGAGGGTCCCGAAGGCGCGGCGCGCCCCGTCCCCCTTGGCGCGCTCGTAGTGCCACTCGTACTCCAGGAAGGCATAGACGGGTTCGTCGAACAGAAGGTGCGCGAACCTCGCGTAGAGCTCCAAGAAGCGCCTCTGCTCGGCGTCCGCATGGCGAGCGAAGAGCGCCCGCGAGGGGGCCGCCTCGCGGAGCCCGCCGCCCGCGTCCCGACGCGTCCGCGCCGTCTCGGGGCGCAGGGCGGGCGCCCACGGGGATCGCCTCTGGATGACTCGCCCCTGCCTCTCGACGCTCCTGCCATCCCTGTCGCCCCCCCGGCGGCCCGCGACGGCCGTCGGCCGCGCACCCCAAGGGGGCCTCATGGCGCTCGGACCCGGCGACGCGGGCGCCCTCGATCCATTTCCCCCCGCCCGAGGCCCGACCCAAGACCGGGGCTGCGCGTGCCCCTCGGGGGCTCGCTCCTTCGCGCGCCCGCGCCCCGCGACCCAGAAGGGGCGCCGGGCGTGACCCTGGGACTGGAAGGCGTCCAGCAAGTCCTCGGCCCCCTGGCCGCTCGCCACGCGCTCGGCCACCGCCTCGGCGTGCGCCTCCAGGGCCTGCTCGCTGGCCGCGCGCCCTGCCGCACTGCGTTGTTGCACGACGTGGGCGGCCTCGTGGGCGGCCAGCCGGAGGTCCGGCGCCCGCACGAAGGCCACGCGCTCGCCCCGGGCCACGCCCAGCGCCCCCTGCCCGCGCAGCGCCTCCCCTGCGCGCCCCCCGTCCCCCCCCACCGCCGCGCGCACGCCGCGCAGATCGTGCGACCCAAACGCGGCCTGCAGCGTCTCCAAGTGTGGCAGCGGACTTCGGGCTGCCTCTGTGGCCTGCAGGGCAGCCTCGTCCTCCCCCTCGACCTTCGCCGCCGCACGCCTCCACAGCGCGCGCACGCCCGGCGCCCAGGGCCCCACGCGGAATGACGGGGCCGCGTGCGGGGTCGCGACCGCAGCGCCCCGCACGAGCCCGAGCCCCAGCCCCGTGCTGGCAGTCGGCGCCGCCACCGAAGGCGCCAGGCCGCGCGCAAGAGCCCCCGTCTGTCGCCCTCCCGCCGTGGGTCGCGTGCTTCGACGCGGCGCACCCAGCACGCCAGGCGAGGCGGCATGGGGCCGGCCGAGACCCGCCGCGGGGAGCCCGGCGCTTCCCGCCGTGGGGTCGTGCCCCTCCGCCCTCCCCTGAAACCCGGTGATGTGGAGGGGTGGAGAACGATGGGCGCGCCCGACCGCGGGCGGCGAGCCGGCCGCCATCGCCCCGAACGCGACGTTTGCCGGGTACACGCCCGGCGCGTGGGGCCCGCCCCCGGGCCGCCGGTGGTCCTCAGGCGTTGCCCGGCTCACGCGGAGGGCGTCGAGACCGACGGACGTCCAGGCCCGCTCCCCGAGCCCTTGGCTCATGAGGACGCGGGCCATGCGCACGCGCTGCGGGACGGAGAGCCCGAGCTGCTGGACCATGGCGGCCGCGCGTTGGGGGTTCACGTAGCCCAGGTGGAGCAGCGCCTCGTTCCGCCGCCGCGCCTTGGCGTCGGCCTCTCGCCGCTGACCAGCGCGGCGGCGGTCCGCCTGGGTGTCCCGCTGGTCCTCTCGTCCGGGTCCGCTCACGGCGCGGCCTCTCCGTCTGCGGCGCCGCCGCCCTGGTGCCGCACGACCTCTTGGAGCCGCGCGGCTCGCCGCGCTCGGTCGCGCCGCGCCGCCGCTGGATCTCGGACGACGCGCCCCATGGCGCGCATCTCGTGTTGGCACGCGGCCTCCAAGGTCGCCTGATCGACGACCCCACCCCGCTCGCACGCGGCGTAGCCTGCGCGCAGCAGCGCGTTCTTGATGAACCCGCCCGCCATGTCGAAGGAACGGGCCAAGGCCCCCAGGTCCACGTCGCGGGCGCGGGGCATCTTGGAAGGCCACAACGTCTGCCAGATGCGCTCGCGTTGGGCCTCGTCCGGGGCCTCGAACTGGATACGGAACAAGATGCGTCGCCTGAGCGCCGTATCCAGGCGCCCGTAGAGGTTGGTCGTGAGCACGCACACGCCGGGGAAGAGCTCTATCTCTTGGAGGAGGAGGTTGACCCCCATGTTGGCGTGGCGGGCCCCGTCGTCGGCGGCCTCCGAGGAGCGCTGGGCGAACAGGGCATCCGCCTCGTCGAACAGCAGCATGGCGCGGCTGGCGCGGGCGAGCTGAAAGACCTCGCGGATGTGCTTCTCCGTCTCGCCCACCCACTTGGACACGACGTCGGGCAGGCTCACGCGGTGGAGCGGCACGCCGGCCGCGGCGGCGAGGACCTCGGCGCTCAGGGTCTTGCCCGTGCCAGGCGGCCCGTCGAACAGCGCCACGATACCCTTGCCCTTGCTCAGGCGATCGCCCATGCCCCACGCGTTCATGAGGAAGGACTGGTTCTGGATGGCAGCCAAGAGCTGCCGGAGCTGGGTCTCCAGCTCGGGGCGCAGCACGACGTCTCGGAGGCCGAGGTGCGTGGGCGTCCGTGTGGTCAGGCCTTCCAGGACGTAGGGGAGCTGCGTACGGCAGCCGTGCTCCAACGCGGCCATGTCCAGCGTCGTCGGCTCGCCACCTCGCACCGCTCGGGTGAGGGCTTGGTTGGTGGCGACGACGAAGGCGTTGCGGATCTGCCCGCCGGTGAGCTCGTAACGGTCGGCCAGGACGTCCAGGTCCACGTCGTCGGCCAGGGGCACGTCCGGGGGCAGGTGGACCTCCCAGATCTGCCGCCGCGCGCGGGCGCCCGGCCGCTCGAAGGGGACATGGAGCACCACGCGCCGAGCGAGGGCGTCACGAAGCCGTGCCGGGGCGTTGGTGGTGAGGATCACGACGCCCGCGTTGTCCTCGTCCAGGGCGCGCAGGCCCGCCGAGCTCTGGGGGCGGTCGGCGCCGAAGACGTGCTCACAGTCCTCCATGAGGACCACGGCGTCGTGCATCCACGCCTCGGACAAGGCGTCTTGGAGGACCCGGTCCAGGCCCTCCGAGGGGAGGTCCGAGGTCCGGAGGGACAGGAGGGGCCGCCCAGCCTCGTGGGCCAGGGCGCGCGCGAACAGGGACTTGCCCGTCCCGGACGCGCCCGACAGCAGGAGCACGGCGCCGCCGCCCACGACCGGGCCGTAGCGAGGGTCCGCTGTCCAGCCCTCCAAGGCCGCGCGCACACGGGCTTGGTGGATGACGAGGTCGCGGGCTTGGCGCAGGTGGGTCGTGGGGAGGATCACCTGTTGGAGGTCCTGCTCGGGCCAGATGAGCTGGGCGTAGGGGGCCACGTCGTCCGAGAGCTCGGCGCGCCCCAGCAGGAAGGCGCGGACGGGGCCGCTCAAGGAGACGCGCCGGGCGCGCAGGGGTTCGTCGGGGCGGTCCGTGAGCCCGCGGACCACGAGAATCCGGCCGCGGACGAGCGGCGCCTCATGCCCAAAGGCCTCCAGGGCGGCGATGCGGTCCCCGAGCCCCAGACACAGGCGGTCCACGAGGCTCCCCACGGGCGCGCCCAGCGGGGCGGCGGTGTCGGGGACCCCGTACACGAGCCCGGCCACGTCCCCGTCCAGGTCGGCGGCCAGCAGGACTACCAGCACCTGGACCTCGAAGGGGCTCAGGGTGAGCTCTTGAACCAAGCGCGCGAAAGGCGCGGCTGCCTCGATCATGGGGTCCCAGGCGGTCTCCTCGTCGGGGTCTCCACCTCGCGTCGCGGCCGCGGCGCGTGCGAGGGTCGTCTGGAGCGCGGCCCACGCGCCGTCTGCGGGTGGGGCGGCGCTGTCCTGTTGGGTGCGGGTGGCCCGAGCGGCCACGCTTGGCGTTGTTGTCGTTGGGCCTCGCTGGTCGAGGAGTTCGAGCGCGGCCGTCACGACCTCGCGCAGCCAGATGGCCGGCGCCCGGTGTTCTCGGGGGCCCATCCGTCGCAGCGAAGGTCTGGGACCACGGCCCCCGAGCGCGGTCCCCCCTGCACGGGGCGCGCGGGAATGTTCGAAGCGAGAGAGCATGGGACGAGGCCTCCTCGCGGAGCGTGTGGCGCGTCGCGCAGCCCCCCCTCAAGAGCCCTGCCGGCCTTGGCCGAACCACAGAAGACTTCGAAACGTCTGCGGGGCCTCGGGGCGCGCGGTCGTCGTCGGGACTCTATCCAGGGGGCGTAGCGCCGTCAACCGGCCCCCGAGGCCCCAGATCCGCCACCTGCTCTGCGGACCGAGGCGCAGGAGGCCGCGTTTGGGCAAGGAGGCAAGCGGCTGGGCGCGGAGGCGTGGCCGCGTCACGTCGAGCGGCCAGTCGCTTGTGGGGCCGCGCAGCTCGACGCCGCCCACACGCGGGATCCAAAGCCGAATCCCAGAGTTGGTGGCGGTTCGAGGTCTGTTGCGCCCGGTTGGTGGGCCCCGTCGGATGGGCAAGGTGCGGCGTGGCACGGGAGGTCGTCCATGATACGGAACACGACCGTCAAGCACGCCGGACGCACGCCGGGCCACTACCGGGCGGTCGAGGGGGGCTGGGGCTTGGCCTTGGCGGCGGCCTTCTCGGCGCGGGCGGCTTCCTCGCGGGGGCGGCGGTGCCGCTCGTAGTAGCCCTCGCGCACCTGCTGGGGCGTGCGGCTCAGGACCAGGGCGCCGTCCGGCACGTCGGCGGTGACCGTCGTGCCCGCGGCGATGGTCACGTTGGCGCCCACCGTCACCGGCGCCACGAGCTGCGTATCGCTGCCCACGAACACGCCGTCGCCCAGGACGGTCTTGTGCTTGGCCACGCCGTCGTAGTTGCAGGTGATGGTGCCCGCGCCCACGTTCACATCGCGGCCTATCTCGCAGTCGCCCAGATAGGTCAGGTGGCTGGCCTTGGAGCCATCGCCGATGACCGCCTTCTTCGTCTCCACGAAGTTCCCCACCTTGGCCCTGGCGCCCAGCACGGTCCCGGGGCGCAGGTGGGCGAAGGGGCCCGCCGTGGCGCCGTCGCCCAACGCCGCCCCCTCGGCCACGACGTAGGGCTTGAGGTGCACGCCCCGCCCGATGGCGCAGTCGGTCAGCACGCACCCCGTGTCCACCAGCGTCCCCGCTGCCACCGTCGTGCGGCCGCGCAGCTCCACACCCGCGCCCAGGGTCACGCCCGGCTCCACGTGGGCGTCGGCGCCCACACGGACCGTCCGCGGCTGGCGCATGGTGACGCCCGACACCATGAGGGCCTCGTTCCGACGCGCCTGGAGCGCGGCCTCGCGCTGGGCGAGCTGGGCGCGCGTGTTCACGCCCGCGACCTCCTCGGGGTCGTCGATGGGGAACGTCGCAACGGGAGGCTCACCGCCCCCACCCGCCCGCCCACGCGCGGCCAGGGCTGCGATGACGTCGGTGAGGTACAGTTCGCCCTGGGCGTTGTCGTCGCCCAGAGCGGCCAGGGCTCCGCGCAGCGCGTCGAGCTCGAAGGCGTAGAGGCCGGCGTTGACCTCGCGGATGGCGCGCTGCGCGGGTGTGGCGTCGGCGTGCTCGACGATGGCGCTGGGCGCCCCCGCCCGGTCGCGCAGGACGCGCCCGTAGCCGGTGGGGTCGTCGGCCTCGAAGGTGGCGAAGGTGGCCAGGCGGCCGTGGGCCCGGTGGTGCTCGTCCAGCAGGGCGCGCAGCGTCTCGGCGCGCAGGCCCGGCACGTCGCCCGACAGCACGACCACGGTCCGGGCGCCGTCCAGGGGGGCCGCCCCGTGGCCGCTGGCGTCCTCCAAGCCGCTCAGGACGGCGTGACCCGTGCCGCGGGGCGCGCGCTGGACGGCGAAGGCCACCTCGGGGAAGCGGGCGGCGATGGTGTCACGCACGGACCGGGCGGCTCCGTCGCCCTCGGGGCTGACCACCGTCACGACGCGGTGGACACCCGCGCCGTGGGCGGCGGCGATGGGGTAGAAGACGAGGGGCCAGTCCAGCAAGGGGTGGAGAACCTTGGGCAGCTCGGGCGAGCGCATGCGCGTGCCCTGGCCGGCGGCCAGGATGAGGGCGACGGTGGTGGCGGCGTCTGGGGTGGGTGCGGACATGGGCGGTGTGCTCGCTCGTGGGTGGGGAGAGATGCCCGGAGGGCCCAGCGCGGCCCGGCCTCCCAAGCCGGTGGCCCCGCCAGCGGCCGAAGACGACCACGCGCGGCGGCCGGACGCAAGGGGGACGCGAGGGCGCCAAGCCCCACGGAGGCTCAGTGGCCTCCGCGGGGCTTGGCGGCGCTACCCGGGCAGACGGCGCGCATGGCGCAGACCTGGCAGCCGCGTTTGCGCACGGGGAAGGTGGCGGCGTTGAGGGCCACGTAGAGGCCGAGCAGCGCCCAGTGCCAGACGCCGGGCGTGAGCAGCACGCCCACGGCGACGCCCGCCAGGACGAACAGCGGCGGCGAGACGATGTAGAACAGCGACAGGCGCATCCCCGTGCGCATGTCGCCGGAGTCCTGCCGGAACATCCACGCCGACAGCTTCCCCCAACCGGCGCCCCGATCCGCCACCTACTCTGGGATTCGGCTTTGGATCCCACGTGTGGGCGGCGTCGGGCTGCGCGGCTGGGTGCTCGACGTGACGCGGCCACGCCTCCGCGCCCAGCCGCTTGCCTCCTTGCCCACACGCGGCCTCCTGCGCCTCGGTCCGCAGAGCAGGTGGCGGATCGGGGCCAGGTGACACGCCTTGCCGTAGTAGTAGCAGCCCGAGCAGTTGTGCTTCTTGAGCAACACCTGGACCACGACGACGACAAGCGCCCAGGCCAGCGTCAGCACCGGCCAGCCGGCGACGCGGACCGGCCACACGAGCGCTCCGGCGACGCTCCAGGTCGTCAGGTAGAGCAGGTTCTCGACCAAGATGCGCGGCAGCGAGAAGGACTCCCGGCACTTGGGCTCAATCCCATCACGGTAGGCTGCGTACACGGTGCCTTCCCCCCGTCGTTGCAGGTTTGGTCCGCCTCACCCGCGGGCGTCAGGCGGGCGTGAGCCGCGCGGTGAGGGAGATGCGGTCACGGTCGCGATCCACGGCGGTGACCTGGACGCGCAGGGGCTGTCCCGGGCGGACGACGTCGTGGGGCGAGCGGACGAAGCCCTCCGCGAGTTGGGAGACATGCACCAGCCCGTCGCGGTGAACGCCGATGTCCACGAAGGCCCCGAAGTCCGTGACGTTGGTCACCACCCCCTCCAACACCATCCCCACCTCCAGGTCGCCAACCTCGCGGACGTCATCGCGAAAGGCCGGCGCCTCGAAAGCCACGCGCGGGTCCCGCCCGGGGCGCTTGAGCTCGTCCACGATGTCTCGCAGCGTGGCGAGGCCCACGCCTGCCCCCCTCCCTGGCCCGCCGGGCTCGTCGCGGTAGCGCGCCAGGTCGATGCGGTCCACCAGCGCCGCGTCCCCGATGAGGTCCTCCACCGGGACACCAGGCGGACCCGATGCATCCAGCTTCAACTCGCGCGCCATGCGCTGGACCAACTCGTAGCGTTCGGGGTGCACCGCCGACGCGTCGAGGGGGTTGGAGCCCCCGCGCACGCGCAGAAACCCAGCGCACTGCTCGAAGGTCTTGGGCCCCAGCCCGGGGACTTGGAGGAGCTCGCGCCGGCTCTGGAACCCTCGCCCTCCCCGCGCGCGGCTCGTCCGAACATCCACGATGGCCCGCGCCAGCTTGGGGCCCACGCCCGCCACGTAGGCCAGCAGCGACGGGCTGGCCGTGTTGAGATCCACGCCCACGCGGTTCACGCAGCTCTCGGCCACGGCGTGGAGCCGCCGCGTGAGCTTCCCCTGGTCCACGTCGTGCTGGTATTGGCCCACACCCAACGACTTGGGGTCGATCTTCACCAGCTCGGCCAAGGGATCCTGCAAGCGCCGCCCGATGCTCACCGCCCCGCGGATGGTCACGTCCAGCCCGGGCAGCTCGGCCCCCGCCAGCTCCGAAGCGCTGTAGACGCTGGCGCCCGCCTCGTTCACCGACACGACCAGCGTCTGACCGCCCAGCCCCGCCCGCTCCACGGCCCGGCGCGCCGCCGCCAGCGCCTCGCGCCCCGCCGTGCCGTTGCCCACGGCCACCGCCCGAGGCCGATAGCGCCGCAGGAGCGCGGCGAGACGCTCCACCGCGGCCGCCGTCTGCTCCTCGCCCCGCCCCACCAGGTACAAGACGCCGTGGCCCCCGTCGCCGTGGGGCGCCCCGGTGGCGTCCAGCGCCACCCACTTGGTCCCCGTGCGCAGCCCCGGGTCCAGGGCCAGCACGGGCTCGGCCCCCAGCGGGGCCGCCAGGAGCAGCGCCTCCAGGTTGCGCTCGAAGACGTCGATGGCCTCGTCATCCGCCCGGGCCTTGAGCGCCGCCCGCGCCGCCCGCTCGGCCGCCGGCAGCAGCAGCCGCTTGGTGGCGTCCTCCACCGCCGCCTCCAGCTCACCCGCGAAGGGCGATCGGCGGTCGTAGCTGGAGCCGTCTAGGACCTGCCGCACCGTGCGCTCCACGTCGGGCCGCACCCGCACGCGCACCAACCCCTCGTCCTCGGCCCGGCACAGGGCCAGGTAGCGATGCGAGGGGATCTTGCGCGCCGGCTCCGCCCGCGCCGTGAGTTCGTCCAGGCGCCGCCGCAGCCCCGGGTCGGAGGCGGCCCGCTCCCGCGCCGCCTTCACGGCGGTCGCCTTGACCTTGGCGTGCCTGTCCACCTGCTCGCGCACGAAGGCGCGCAGCCCGGCGTGCAGGCCCAGCTCCTCGGCGACGATGTCCCGGGCCCCGGCCAGGGCGGCGTCCACGTCCGAGACACCCCGGGCGGCGCTCACGAAGGCCTGAGCGGCCTGGCGGGGCCGGGGGGCGCGGGGGCCACGCGGCTGGGCGCGGATCTGCTCGGCCAGGGGCGCCAGCCCTCGCTCGCGGGCGAGGTCCCCGCGCGTCTTGCGGCGCTTCTTGAAGGGCGCGTACAGGTCCTCCAGGGCCGCGCGGGTCGTGGCCGCGTCCAGGCGCCGGGCCAACTCGGGGGTGAGCTGCCCCTGCTCGGTCAGGGCGGCTCGGATGGCCTGGCGCCGCTTGTCCAGCTCGGCCAGGCGGCGCCGGTGCTCGACGATGGCGCGCAGGGCGACCTCGTCCAGGCCGCCGGTGCGCTCCTTTCGGTAGCGCGCCACGAAGGGCAGCGTGGCGCCCTCGTCGAACAGGGCGCAGGCGGCGGCGACCTTGGCCGGTGCCAAGCCCAAGGCGTGGGCGATGGCCTGGTGGGGGGCGGGAGCGTTGGGCGGGGGCGGCTGGGTCATGGGGGGCTCCGCTGAGAGGTGCTGGCCGAGCGCGGGTCTACCGTCGGCCCTCGACCTCGCGCTGGCAGGCGAGGCACAGGGGGGACTCGGGGCGGCGCTCCAGGCGGGCGAGGGGGATGGGGTCGTCGCACGAGCGGCACAGGCCATAGACGCCTCGGTCCATGGCGTCCAGCGCCGCGCGGGCTTGCTGCCGTCGCAGCCGGCTCTGGGCGCGGGTGGCCTGGGCGATGCGCTGGGCCTGGATGGCGTCCACGCGCGACAAGCGGCCCACCCGGCACGGGTCCAGCTCCACCGTCGCCGCGGCCGCGCGCGAGCTCTCCAGGGCCGCGTCCAGCTCGGCCACGAGGGCCTCCAGGCTGGCGCGCAGGGCGCGGACGTCTTCCGGGGTCAGGTGCTCCATGCGCGGGGACCCTAGAAGCTTGAATTACAATAGCAAGCCTGGCGACGTGAGACGGTTCCGACACCCTCCTAGCACGTTCCCATCCTGAAAAGCCTCCCGTCGCCGCGACGGCCGCTGCACGCACCATGCGCGTCCCCGCAACCACTTGAAGTAGCGCTGCTACTCCGGCGGGTTGCGTGAACGCACCTGGCACGCACATCGACTCGCCGTGGCTCGGTCCGCCTTTTCGGGATGGGAACTAGCACGCTCGGCCCTGCCGCCTCTCCCAGCCGCGCCCGTTCGGTCGTCGCTCCTGTCTGTTCCCTGTGGTCCGCCCGCGACGAGGCGCGAGGAGATCTACAGACCGACGCCCAGGCGCAGGCCGAACTCGCTGCTGTGAATGCGGTCCATGAGCCCGGGGTCGGCGGACCAGATGGGTGTGTTGGCGAAGAGGCGGAGGCGGGCGGGGCCGAGCTTGGCCGTGAGGCCGACCTCGGCCAGCGCCGTGGTCACCGAGTCCACCGTGCCGGCGTAGGTCATGGGCGTGAGGGACTGCCCGAGGCTCACCCCGCCATCGAGGCCCAGGGGGAGGGGCAGAGGGGCCTCGTACATGAGGCCCACGCGCCAGCCCGCCGCGGAGGCGCCGCCGTCCCAGTCGCGCTCCAGGAGGAAGCTCTCGAGCTGGCCCACGAGGAACAGGTTGTGCTCCAGCTCGATCCCCAGGCGCATGGAGCCGGTCATCGTCGCCCCGTCCGCGCCCAGGCGCAGGGCGGGCCCCAGGCCGAAGCGGACGTCGCTCGCGTGGGCGGGCGCGGCGCTGGTGGTGAGCAGGAGCGAGGCGGTGAGCGCGGACAGGACCAGGGCGGGCAGGGTGCGCGGCAGCATGAGCGGCCTCCACGGGATGCGGGAGCGAGGTGCGTGGGACAAACGGCCCAGACGCCGCGACGTGCCCGGTATTCACAGAGGGTCCAGGTGGGCTTGGGGACCGCGCGGGTGCTCTGAGGCGCGGGCTCGTGTAGAACCTGGCCATGAGCGCAACACACAGCACCTCGGTCGTCGCCAAGTCCGCTCCCCTCCGCGTGGGCCTCGTGGGCTGGCGGGGCATGGTTGGGTCCGTCCTCCTAGAGCGCATGCGCGCGGAGCACGACCTCGGGCCCCTAGACTTGGGGCAAGCTGACCGCCCCCTGGAGCCCCTGGAGGCGGTCTTCTTCTCGACCTCCCAGGCGGGCCAGCCCGTGCCCGAGGCCGTCCGCGATCTGGCTCCGGAGCAAGGGGCGCTGCGGGACGCCAACGACCCGGCGGCCTTCGGGGACCTGGACGTCGTGCTCACCTGCCAGGGGGGCGCGTGGACCAAGGCCATGTACCCCGCGCTGCGAGCGTCCGGCTGGGGCGGCCACTGGATCGACGCGGCCAGCGCCCTGCGCATGGAGGACGAGGCGGTCATCGTCTTGGACCCCCTGAACCGCGAGGTCATGGACCGCGCCTATGCGGCGGGTCGGCGGACGTGGGTGGGCGGCAACTGCACGGTGTCGCTCATGCTCATGGGCCTGGGGGGGCTCATCCAGCGGGGCTGGGTGGAGTGGATCTCCACGATGACCTACCAGGCGGCGTCGGGGGCGGGCGCGCGGAACATGCGCGAGCTGGTGGCCCAGATGCGCGCCGTGGGCCAGGCGACGGGCGCCCTGTTGGACGACCCGGCCACGCGCGCCCTGGAGTTGGACCGGGCGGTGGCGAACGCGCTGGGCTCGGACGCCTTCCCCACCGAGCGCTTCGGCGCGCCGCTGGCGGCCTCGGTGCTGCCGTGGATCGACAGCCCGCGCCCGGACGGGGCCACGCGTGAGGAGTGGAAGGGGCACGTGGAGGCCAACAAGATCTTGGCCTTGGATCCGCCGGTGCCCATCGACGGGCTGTGCGTGCGCGTGGGGTCCATGCGCAGCCACGCCCAGGCGTTGACGATCAAGCTGACGCGCGACGTGCCCCTGGCGGACATCGAGGCGGCCATCGCGTCCACGACGCCCTGGACGGAGGTCGTGCCCAACGCCCCCGAGCCCACGCTTGCGCAGCTCACGCCTGCGGCCGTCAGCGGCACCCTGCGCGTCCCCGTGGGCCGCCTGCGCAAGCTGCGCATGGGCCCCGAGTACCTCGGGGCCTTCACCGTCGGCGACCAGCTCCTCTGGGGCGCCGCCGAGCCCCTGCGCCGCACCCTGCGCATCCTCCGCGAGCACCTGGCCCGCTGAGCGCGCGGGGCGCTCCCGTGGAGTCCAAACGCGTGTCGGGCGGCTGCGGGGGCGGGGCTGCGGGGTATCGGCGGGACGGGCGGAGGCCGTCCATCCCGCCTCCGGGCTAGGACGAGGCCGGGTCCAGAGGGTCGGTCCCGGCGGTGACCTCGGCGCCGTCGTCTACGCCGTCGCCGTCGGTGTCGGCGCGGTAGGGGTCCGTCCCGTGGGCGGTGAACTCGTCCAGAATCCCCACGAGACCGTCCCCGTCCGGGTCGCTCGTCTCATCGTCCAGGCTCAGGTCGTCGATGTAAGCGCCCGGCGCCCACGAAGAGCTGTCGCTGCGGAACACCAGCCGCAGGGGCCGGAGGCTCCCGCTCCACGCGCTGAGGTCCACGAGCACCTGCACATACCCCTCGGGGCCCCTCTGGTCCCGCCAAGCCGTGACCCCCAGCGCGTCCGTGCTCTCATAAGACGGCGTCCCCGGGAGCAGACGCACCCAGGCGCCACCGGTGTCTTGCACCTCCACGCCCAAGCCGTCGCCCCAGGTCGCGTCCAGCCACAGCCGGAACCCCAGCGTGGGCCTCGCGGTGGCGGAGAGGTCCGCGGGCGGCAGCAGCAAGCCCTCGTCGACATTGTGCCCGTAGTTCCCCGACAGGTTCGTGGCCCACACCTGTGTGCCACTCCACGCAACGCCTGGACCGCTGCCGGGGGCGCCACGCTCCCACCAAGTCCCACCCGTCTCGGGGCTCAGGCCTCCATCGCCCGACTCGAAGTCCAAGTAGGTGCCGGGCGTAAGGTGCGGGCTTCCAGGGAAGTCCACGACGTTCAGCGGATCCGTGCCGCTGCTCACCTCCTCGCCGTCGCCATGCCCATCGCCATCCGTATCCCACAGCCCGGGGTCCGTACCCCACAGGGCGTACTCATCCAAGCCGCCCACGAGCCCGTCGCCATCGGGATCGTCCGTCTCCTCGAACAGCGCAAGGTCGTCGATGTACGCGCCCGTAGAGACCCAAGTGCCGTCGGTCCGCAAGACCAACCTGAGCTTCACCTGCTCACCCGCGAACTCCGCCAAGGAGGTCCCCACCCACACGTAGCCGTTGGGGCCACGCTGGCTCCGCCAGGCGGGCACGCCCGCAGCGTCCACGGCGTCATACACGGGCTGGTCGGCGTCCAAAGGAACCCACCCACTGTCCGCCGTGAACCACTCCCAGGAGACGCCATCGCCGTTCGCGCAGTCGCTCCACAGTCGGAAGGCCAGCGTGGGGTTCGTCGTCCCGGTGAGGTCCACCGGTGGGAAGTAAAGGTACTCCACCTGGTTGAGTTCATAATAGCCGCTGAGGTTCGTGCCCCAAGCGGACACCCCGCTGGCCCCGATGTTGGGGCCGCTGGCCACGGCGCCCCACTGCCAGGTGTCGCCTCCCCAGGTCGCCAGACCGCCAGCGTTGTCCTCGAAGTCCAGATACGTGCCGAGCGTAAGCTGGGGGCCTCCAGGGTAGTCGGCGGGGTTCAGCGGATCCGTTCCGCCGCTCACCTCCTCACCGTCGCCATGCCCGTCGCCGTCCGTATCCCACAGCCCGGGGTCCGTACCCCACTGGGCGAATTCGTCGAGGCCCCCCGCGATGCCGTCCCCATCGGGGTCGTCCGTCTCCTCGAACAGCGCAAGGTCGTCGATGTAGGCGCCCGAGGAGACCCAAGTGCCGTCGGTCCGCAAGACCAACCTGAGCTTCACCTGCTCACCCGCGAACTCCGCCAGGGAGGTCCCCACCCATACGTAGCCGTTGGGGCCACGCTGGACGCGCCACGCCGGCACGCCCGCAGCGTCCACGGCGTCATACACGGGCTGGTCGGCGTCCAGAGGGATCCACCCCGTGTCCGAGTCGAAACGCTCCCACGATACGCCATCGCCACCGGCACAGTCGCTCCACAGTCGGAAGGCCAGGGTGGGGTTCGTCGCGCCGGCGAGGTCCACGGGGGGCAGGTAGAGGTACTCCACCAGGTTGTAGTCATATGAGCCACTGAGGTTCGTCCCCCAAGCGGCTACCCCACTGGCACCGGTGTTGGGCCCGCTGGCCACGGCGCCCCACTGCCAGGTGTCCCCCAAGGTCGCCAGGCCGCCCGCGTCCCCCTCGAAGTCTCGCACGTCTCCGGCAGACAGCGGCACGACCCCCGGGTAATCGGCCGGGTTGGACGGGTCCGTCCCCGCCGCGTACTCGGCCCCGTCGTTCGCCCCGTCCCCGTCCGTGTCGGTGACGTACGGCTCCGTGAACACGCCTTGGGCCGCCATGGGACCGGTCTGGAGCTCGCCCAAGATCCCCGCGACGCCATCGCCGTCGGGATCGGCGGACTCCAGGTCGACCGCGAGGTCGTCCAGGTAGGCTCCTCCCCTCGCCGTGTTCTTGTCACTGGCAAACCGAAGCCGCAGCTTCACGATGCTGTCGTCGTACGCGGCTAGGGAGACGGCGACGGTGGTGTAGTGGTCCAAGGAGGACTGATGGGTCCACGCGGGGGCATGGAGCGGGTCGATGCCGTCGTACGCCGGGAGGTTCGGCGCCAGAGGCACCCATCGAGAGGCCGTCTCGTCCCACGCCTCCATGCTGAGCCCATCACCGTCGCTTGCATCCAACCACAAGCGAAAGCTCAGCGTCGCGTTCGTCTGACCGCGGAGGTCCACGGGGGGCAGGTACAGGTACGCCAGTTCCCACTGCCCATAGTTGCCAACCAAGTTCGTGGCCCAGACCTTGTTCCCGGACGCGGCCTGCTTGGGCCCCGAGCCCGGCGCCCCCCACTGCCAAAGGTCTCCGGTCTGGACGAGCCCCCCGTCGTCCGCCTCGAAGTCCAAGAACGTCCCAGGAACGAGCATGGTCTGGCCGTCCAGGTCCGCGGGGTTCGAGGGGTCCGTGCCATCCGAGACCTCAGCACCATCCGAGATCCCGTCGCCGTCCGTGTCCGCGATGAGCGGATCCGTGCCATACGTCAGCCACTCGTCGAAGATGCCGGGCAGGCCATCGCCGTCGGGGTCATCGGTCTCGGCGTCGAAGCGCATGTCATCGAGGTAGGCCCCCGGTGCCGTGGTCCAGTTCTCGGTCTTGAGGACGAACCGCAGTCGCACCACACTCCCCAGCCACGCCGGGATACGAGCAGCGAACAGGTTCCACGCCTTCGTGTGCGGCGTGGAACCCCACGCCGGGCGGCCACCCACGCTCAGGTCATAGGCCGGCTCCACGTCGGTGAGAGGGACCCAACCCACCGCCGGGTCTAGCCCCTCCAACGTGATCCCGGCGTAGCCTTCCATGTGGTAGGAGCTGCGCCAACTGAAGCTCAGGTCCCCCGACACGGCCGCCCGATCCACGGCCGGCAGGCACAGGAACTCCTCTAGGTTCTGTCCGTAGTTCCCGGTCAGGTTCGTGGCCCACACGCGGCCCCCCGAGTAGGCCGCCCCCGGTCCATTCGTTGGGACGCCCCAGGCCCAGGTGGTCCCCTCGGTCACCAGGCCCCCGTCGTCGGCCTCCAGGTCCAGGAGCTCCCCCACCGCGACGGAACCCGCGCTCACCCCCTCGACGATCACCGTCACCTGGTCGGTCCCCTGCGCCCCCTCGTCGTCGGTCACGGTGAGCTCGAAGACCAGGACCGCGGCGCACTGCACGACCGGTGCCTGGAAGCTTGGCGTCAAGGTCGTCGCGTTGTTGAGCACCACGCTGGGCCCCGACACCTGCGCCCACGCGGTGGACACGACCGTGCCGTCGCTATCGCTGGCGCCCCCCGCGAGCTGCACGGTCGTGCCGCTGGCTTGCGTCTGGTTCCCCCCCGCCTCGGCCGAAGGCGGGACGTTCGTGGGGACGAGCGGCGCCACCTGGACCTGCACCTGGTCCGTGGTGACGGCCCCCTCGTCGTCCTGGGCGGCCAGCTCGAAGGTGAGGACCTCGGGCACCACGACGTCGGGCGCGGTGAACGTCGGCGTCAGCGCCGCCGGATCGCTCAGCGTCACGGACGTCCCCCCCACCTGGCTCCAAGTCGTCTGCGCCAGCGTACCGTCAGGGTCGTTCGCCGATCCCTGGAGCTGCACGGTCTCACCGCTCACCGCGCTCGTATCCACCCCGGCGCTGACCACCGGCGGCAGGTTCACGGGCATCACGGCCACGACCACCGTGTCCACGGCGAGCGCCCCCTCGTCGTCCGTCACCGTGAGCTGGAAGACGAGTGTCTGAGGCGTGGTCGTCGGCGGGGTCGTGAACGTGGTCGTCAGGCTCGTCTCGTCGCTCAGCACGACAGTCGGCCCGCCGATCTGGGTCCAGACCGTGGAGGCCACGCCCCCGTCGGAGTCAAACGCTCCGCCCACGAGGGTCACCTCCGTCTGCTCGCTCACGGTTTGGTCATCCCCGGCGTCGGCCACCGGCGGGGCGTTCACGGGCGCCACCGTCACGACGACCACGTCGCTGGCCGTGGCCCCCTCGTCGTCCGTCACCGTGAGCTGGAAGGTCAGCGACACCAAGGCGCTCGTCGTCGGCGCCGTGAAGGTGGGCTGCAACGCGCTCGGGTCGCTCAGGGTCACCGCGGGGCCCCCGACCTGCGTCCAGACCGTCGAGGCCACGGTCCCATCCGGGTCGGACGCCGCCCCCGTCAACGTCACGACGACCCCCTCGTCCACCACGACCCCATCGCCCGCCTCCGCCACGGGGGGCAGGTTCGAGGGAACGACCGACACCGCGACCACGTCGCTGGCCGTAGCCCCCTCGTCGTCGGTCACCGTGAGCTCGAAAACCAGCGTCACCAGCACGCCGGACGTGGGCGCCGTGAAGGTAGTGGTGAGCGCAGTGGGATCGCTGAGGACCACGGAGGGCCCGGACACCTGAACCCACTCCGTGCTCGCCACGGCGCCGTCGGGATCGCTGGCCGTCCCCGCGAGCGTCACCGAAGCGCCATCGCTCACCGTCTGGTCGGGCCCGGCGTCCGCCACCGGCGCCAGGTTGTTGGGCATCACCGTCACGGTCACCCAATCGCTCGCCGCGGCCCCCTCGTCGTCCGTCACCGTGAGCTGGAAGGTCAGCATCTCCAGCGCCGGCACGGCCGGCGCGACGAACGTGGGCGCCAGGTCCGTCGGGTCGCTCAACACGACGGCGGGGCCCGTGAGCTGCGTCCACTCCACGCCCGCCACCTCGCCGTCTGGGTCCGCCGCGGCGCCGGCCAGGGTCACCGTCGTCCCGTCGTCGACGACCTGGTCGAGGCCGGCGTCGGCCGTGGGCGGCTGGTTGTCGGGGAGCACGCTCACCGACACGACGTCCATCGCCGTGGCCCCCTCGTCGTCGGCCACGGCGAGCTGGAACGTGAGCGCGACGGGCTCCGTGGTCGCGGGCGCCGTGAACGTGGGCTCCAACGACTCGGGATCGCTCAGCGCCACGGCGGGCCCCGCCACCTGCGTCCACGCCACGCTGGCGATGCTGCCGTCCGGGTCGCTGGCCGTCCCCTCCAGCGTCACCTCGCCCCCCTCCAGGACCGTCTGCGCGGCGCCGGCGTCCACCTCCGGAGGCTGGTTGTCCGAGGCGACGGTGATGGACACGACGTCGCTAGCGACGCCCCCCTCGTCGTCGGTGACCACCAGCCGCAAGAACACCACGGCCGTCACCGGCGTCGCAGGCGCCACGAACGTGGTCTCCAGGGCGGCGGGGTCCTCCAAGCTCACCGGAGGTCCTCCGAGCTGCGTCCACTCCACGGACGCAACGCTCCCGTCCGGGTCGCTCGCCACGCCAGCGAGAGCGACCTCCGTGCCCTCCATCACGACCTGGTCCTGTCCCGCGTCCACGGTGGGCAGCAGGTTGTCGGGGAGCACGGTGACCGTCACCAGGTCCGTGGCGGTGGCGCCCTCGTCGTCCGTGACCGTGAGCCGGAAGTTCAGAACCTGGGGGGCGGTCGTCTTCGGAGCCGAGAACGACGCCGTCAGCTCGGTGGCATCCTCCAGACTTACCACCGGACCGGTAACCTGGGTCCACTCCGTCGCGACCACCGTCCCGTCGTCGTCGCCAGCGCTCCCCGTGAGGGTCACCTGGGCCTCCTCGGCCACCGTCTGATCGGCGCCCGCGTCCACGGTTGGGGGCGTGTTGGTGTTGAGCACGAGGACCGTCGTGTGATCCACGACCTCGCGCCCCCGCGACGCCAACACGAGCAGCTCGAACTCCAGTACGGTGTCTTCCGTCACCTGAGGCGCCACGAAGCTGGCCTTGAGGGTGTCCGCACCCTCCAGCACTACGTCGGGCCCCGCGATCTGGGACCACGTGGGCTGCACGTCTTCACCCACGTAGTCCAGCGTGCCTACGAGCGACACGGTCTCCCCCTCCGCGACCTCCTGGTGGTGGCCGAGCGAGAGGCTCAGCCCGCCCCCCCCGGCCGAGGAAGCGTTGAGGGACGAGGCGGTGTCACACGCGGCGCCGACGAGGACGAGGGTGACGAGCAACGAGAGCCGCGCGGAGGCGCGAAGACGAGAGGCGGGGAGGACAGGTCGCATGGGCATGATCCAATGGGAGCTCTGGGGGTCAAGGGGGCGTCGAGCGAAGACGATCGTGCGGCCCACCGAGAACGCGACAGCCTGCGGTCCGCAGATCCCAGGCTCCCTGTCGGTGCGGGAGGACTGCGTTGCGCGAGGCGAGTGCCTCCGTGGGTACGCTTGTGTGCGAATGGTCGGATGATAGCCAAACTCGTTGTTCCCGTCACCGGCCAACGAGCCCCCGAATCCGGCGACCCACCGGGAGGCGCTCCTTACGGGCGGGTGTCCGCCTCCTCCGCCGTCCCCTGTGCGTCCAGGGCCTCTTGGGGCTGCTTGGTCTTGGCCTCGGCCTCGGCCTCGGCCTTCGCCTTCGCCTCGGCTTTGGCCTTGGCCTTGGCCTCGGCGCGGGCGCGCATGGCCCCATGGCAGGTGACCACCCAACGACCGTCGAGCTTGACCAGGTCCAGCACCTGGGTCTTGGAGATGCCCTTCATGGAAAGCCCCGCCGCTCGAAGGGTCACGGGCTCGCCGAGGATGTTCGTCTCCGTCTTCGCCTCCGCGGCCTCCACGTCCCCCTTCACGGTGACGGCGAGGCGCAGGGAGCGGCCCTTGCGCGCCACGGGCTTGACGGAGAGCTCCGTGAGCTTCATGCGGACGCCCAGCATCTTCACCGCCGCTACGTCCCCCACGGGATCGGCGTAGCACGCGGGGTCCACGAGCTCCTTGACCTTCGTGAGATCCCCCTGGGCGCCCAGCCGCAGGTATCGCTCGGCGACCTCCGCCGGGTTGGGGCCCTCCTCCTTGGGCTCGGCCGCCTCCTTGGGGGCGACGGCGCCCGCGTCCGCGGCGGCGCCCTCCCCGTTCGCGGCGCTGGCGCCCGCGTCTGCCCCGGCCTTGGGCGCACCGGGACGAGCGTCGCCCGCCTCGGCCCCCCCCGCGGCGGCCACAGCGCCGCCGTCCGGGCCCGAGGCCGGAGGCTCGCTCTTGCCGCACCCGGCGACGCCCCCCGCGAGCCCCCACCCCAACCACGCCACCAGCGCCCACGTCCGGCCTCGCATCCTGCCCTCCTCCGCCACGGTTCGCTTGGGGACGTCCCGCGGCCCCGTTCCAGGGCACCATACCAGCAACCCGTTCCAACCGCTCTGGCGGCCACGGGCGGGGCGGTGGTAGCCTTGCTTGGCGGACACCCATCGTATCCGCGCGAGGAGGGGACCATGAGGGGCTTGGGGCGGTGGACGCGCGGCTTGTGCGGCGCGGTGTTGCTGGCGGCGCTGGGGCTTGGCGCTTGCGGGGGAGACACGACGAGCGGGGGAGGCGTAGACGCGACCGTGCAGGCCGAGGTGGGCGGTGTGGACACCGGGGCGGGTGAGGTGGCCGGGGACGACGCCCAGGCGGGGGACGCGGACACGAGCTCGGACGCCGCGGGTTCCGACGCTGGGGGCCCGGACGTCGCCGCACCGGACGTCACCGGCGACGCACTTCCGCCCGAGCCGGGCGAGTTCGGGGCGCCGTGCGGGGAAAACAGCGACTGCTTCAGCGGCTGGTGCGTGGAGGGGCCCGAGGGCTACGTCTGCACGAAGCCCTGCGAGGCGAGCTGCCCGGATGACTGGCAGTGCAAGTCCGTGCTGTCGGGGGGCTCGGACATCGTCTTCCTTTGCATCCCCAACGTGCGCAAGGACTGCGCGCCCTGCTCGGCCGACATCCAGTGCAACGGCGGCACCTGCATGGCCACGGGCGAGGGCGTGGGGGGCGCGGACGGGCGATGCTTCCACCCCTGCGAGACGGACGCCGACTGCCTGGACGGCGCCACCTGCGCCCCGGCGCCCGACGGCGTGAGCGACGGGACGTGGTGCGTCCCGACGACCGGCTCGTGTACGTGCAACAGCCACACCGAGCCGGGGCAGCGCACCTGTGTGGCAGCGAACGACGCCGGCACCTGCTACGGGCTGGAGACGTGCGATCCGGCGTCCGGGTGGGGGGCCTGCGACGCGCCCGAGCCGGCGGCCGAGGCCTGTGACGGGCTGGACAACGACTGCGATGGGCTCATCGACGAGGATCTGGCGAGCGGCGAGGCCTGCACGAACGACGTGGAGGGCGTGGGGAGCTGCGCCGGCGTGCGCGTGTGTACGGGCGCTGGGGGCTGGGTGTGCCAGGGGCCCACGCCGGCGGCGGAGGCGTGCGACGGCGTGGACAACGACTGCGACGGCGAGACGGACGAGGACTTCCGCGACGCGGACGGCCACTGGACGCTCCAGGAGCACTGCGGCGGGTGCGGCAACGACTGCACCGACAAGATCCCCGGGGCTACGGGGCGCTGCGGGGGCACGCCCGAGCTCCCGCAGTGCGTGGTGGACGTGTGTGACGAGGGGCTGGTCAAGATCAGCGACGTCCAGTGCGGCCTGTCTCCCGCCGCCCCCTGCCAGCCGTGCGTGGACGACGCCGACTGCTATGGCGGGAGCTGCGTGCCGGTGGAGGGGCAGAACGTGTGCCTGACCCCGTGCGCCGACACGGACCCCGCGTGCCCCCAAGGCTACGCCTGCGAGGACGTGGATCTGGATGGCGAGGGCGACGGGACGGCGACGGCGCCGCGCTGCGCGCCGGTGAACGGGACGTGCTCGTGCTCGGCGGCCAACGCTGGACAGCAGCGCTCGTGCCAGCAGGGCAACGAGTACGGGGTCTGCTTCGGCTTCGAGACGTGCGACCCGGCCACGGGTTGGGGGGCGTGCAGCGCACCCACGGCCGCGCCGGAGACCTGCGACGGGCTGGACAACGACTGCAACAACATCGTGGACGACGGGCTGGTGAGCGGCGAGACGTGCGAGAACAGCGTCGCGGGCGTGGGGAGCTGCCCGGGCGTGCGCGTCTGTCAGGGGACCTTGGGGTGGAGCTGCGTGGGTCCCACGCCACAGGTCGAGGTGTGCGACTTCGTGGACAACGACTGCGACGGCGAGACGGACGAGGACTTCAAGGCCACCGACGGGAGCTGGACGCTCCAGGACAACTGCGGGACCTGCGGGAACGACTGCACTGGGAAGATCCCCAACGGGACGGCTGTGTGCAGCGCGGACTACGGCGCGCCGACGTGCGTCGTGGACCAGTGCGACGAGGGGTTCTTCCCGGTGAACATCTTCCAGTGCTCGCCGCCGCCGGACGTGTCCTGTCAGCCGTGTACGTCGGACGCCGACTGCTTCGCTGGCTCGTGCGTGCCCCTGGACGGGCAGCAGGTGTGCCTGCCCTCGTGCGACGCGTCGGCGGGTGACGCCTGCGACGCTGGCTACACCTGCGAGAGCGTGGAACTGGGCGGGGGCGTCACGGGCGACCGGTGCGTGCCCGACACGCACTCGTGCATCTGCAACGCCGCCAGTGACGGCATGGTGCGCACCTGCTCCAACGAGAACGACGCGGGGCTGTGCTTCGGGCAGGAGGTCTGCGACGGGAGCACCGGCTGGTACGGCTGCACGGCTGGGACGCCCGCCCCCGAGGTCTGCAACGGTGTGGACGACGACTGCGACGGGGCCGTGGACGACGACGTGGTGCCCCCCGCCGAGCCGTGTGAGTCCACGAACCAGTGGGGGACCTGCACGGGGACGTGGTTCTGCTCGGACCCGGGGGACTCGGGTGCACCCCAGGGCGTCCAGTGGTGGTGCAGCGCCAAGGACCCAGGCGAGGACGTCTGCGACTACCAAGACAACGACTGCGATGGGAGTGTGGACGAGGACTTCAAGGACGTCGCGAGCGGCGCCTACGTGGACGACGAGAACTGCGGCGCCTGCGGCGTGAGCTGCGTGGGGGCCATCCCCCACGCCACGGCGACCTGCTCGGCGGCGAGCGGCAGCCCGCGCTGTGAGGTGGCGAGCTGCGACGCGGGCTACTTCGCGGCGGGGCCGCTGACCTGCCAGCCCGTGAGCGACGACCTGTGCGCGCCGTGCCTCACCGACGACAACTGCCCCACGCCCGGCGACCGCTGCCTGGACCTCGACGGTGCCGGTCACTGCGGGCGCGACTGCGGGGACGGGAACCTCCACGGCGAGGCGGCCGGGGTGTGCCCGGCGGGTTACGCCTGCGTGGACGTGAGCGCGGGCGGCGACGGCAGCGTCATGCAGTGCCAGCCCGTGAGCGGCTCGTGCGCCTGCCTGCCCGGAGACGAAGGGGCCACGCGCCCCTGCGTGCGCAGCGGCGCCGCCGGCACCTGCTTCGGCAGCGAGACGTGCGACCCCGCCCAGGGGTGGGTGGGCTGCACGGCCACCGACCCCGCCCCGGAGGTCTGCGACGGCCTGGATGACGACTGCAACGGCGCCGTGGACGACGTGGCCGGGCGGGGCGACGCCTGCCAGAACACGAACACCTTCGGGACCTGCGAGGGCATCTTGGACTGCGGCGGCGGGGCCGCGCTGGCGTGCACGGCCACCACGCCCCAGGCCGAGCTGTGCAACTACGCCGACGACGACTGCGACGGCCAGACCGATGAGGACTTCCCCACGGTCTACCAGCCCTGCTCGGCGGGCGTGGGCGCCTGCCAGCGCTTCGGCGTGGTCACCTGCACGGACGACGGGGCCGCGGCAACGTGCGACGCCACGGCGGGGACGCCCAGCGCCGAGCTGTGCGACGGGATCGACAACGACTGCGACGGCGAGACCGACGAGGACTTCGGGACCCTGGGCGACATCTGCACGGCGGGGACGGGCGCCTGTCAGAACACGGGGCTCGTGGTGTGCACGGCGGACCACCTGGGCACGACCTGCTCGGCGAGCGCGGGCACCGGCGGCCCCGAGCTGTGCGACGCCCTGGACAACGACTGCGATGGGCAGACCGACGAAGACTTCCCCGCGCTGGGGACGGCGTGCACGGCCGGCGAGGGGATCTGCGCCCGCGCCGGCGTCGTGCAGTGCGACGCGGACGGCCAGGGCGCGTCGTGCTCGGCCACGCCGGGGCCGTCGGGGCTGGAGTCCTGCAACGGCGCGGACGACGACTGCGATGGCGTGGTGGACAACAACCTGCCACCCGCGCCCGCCTGCGCCCTCTCGGCGGGGGTGTGCGCCGGGGCCACGCAGCAGTGCGGCGGCGCCCTGGGCTGGCTCCCCTGCGCCCAGAGCGCCTACGGGGCCGACTACGAGCCCAACGAGCTGAGCTGCGACGGGCTGGACAACGACTGCGACGGCACGACGGACAACACGCTGTCCGTGCCCCCCTGCCCCCTCCAGCAGGGCGTGTGCGCCGGCAGCGTGGAGCAGTGCGCGGGGGCCAGCGGCTGGACGACGTGCGGCCAGGCGGAGTACGGCGCGGCCTACGAGGCGGGGGCCGAGAGCACCTGCGACCTCCTGGACAACGACTGCGATGGGCAGACCGACGAGGACTTCAAGGACACCCAGGGCACGGGCACCTACGACGCCGACGACGCCTGCGGCAACTGCTTCACGGACTGCACCGTCATCTACGCCCGACCGCACGCCGCGGGGGTGTGCGACGTGGGCGGGGCGCCCACCTGCCGGATGGTCTGCGACACCGGCTACTTCGACCTGAACGCCGTGCCGGACGACGGCTGCGAGTTCCACCTGGACCCGCTGGGCGTCTACGTCTCGGTGTCCGATCCCACGGCGCAGGACAACACGAGCTGCGGGCTGGGCCCCGTGGGGACGGGCGTGGGGGCCCACCCGTGCAAGACCATCGCCTACGGGCTGAGCCGCGCGGCCTCCCTCGACCGCACCAACGTGTACGTGGCGGCCGGGGCCTACGTGGAGACCGTGACGCTGGTCGCCGGCAAGAACCTCTACGGCGGCTACAACCCCACGACGTGGGGCCGAGACACGGCCGCGAACCTCACCAGCATCTTCGGCAACTCCGCGACCGGCCACAAGAAGACCATCATCGCCGACGGCCTCACGGCGGCGGCGACGACCATGGACGGGTTCGCCATCTACGGCCAGAACGCCACGGGGACGCAGCGCAACAGCTACGCCGTGTGGATCCGCGACTCGGGCGCCGGGCTGTCGCTGACCAACAACCTCATCGTGGCCGGCAACGGCTCGCCCGGGGCGGACGCCTCGGCGGGCGCCAACGGCGCCAGCGGCCCCGACGGTGGCGACGGGCTGGACGCCTACGAGCCCGCGGCGGCCTACGGCTGCGCGGAGGACTGCCCGGCGGGCGCCGCCAACGCGGGTGGCGCCGGCGGCCAGAACACCTGCGGGGGCGTGAACGTGAGCGGGGGCGCGGGCGGGACGGCCGACTGCCCGGACTTCAACGAGACGGTGAACATGTGCTCGTCCTGCGGCACCGGGGACAACCAGACGGTGACCAGCAGCGGCTCCTCCGCGCCGAGCGGCGGCGGATCCGGGGGGTTGGGCGGCTGCGACTCCGTCATCGACGAGTTCTGCAACGGGAACTGCACCTGCTACCTCCCGAGCAACGGCGCCTGCTCCACACAGGGGGCCTCGGCGGCGCCCGGGAGCGCCGGGACGCCCGGATCGAACGGCGCGGGCGGCGCGGGCTGCTCGGCCGCGCTGGCCGCCGGGACCACCGTGGGCGGCGAGTGGGTCGGCGTGGGCGGCGGCGCCGGGACCGCCGGGACGCACGGGCGCGGCGGCGGCGGCGGCGGCGCTTCGGGCGGCGTGGAGACGTATGACTCGTCGAGCTGCGCCAACGACGGCTGGAGCGACATCGGAGCCTCGGGTGGAGGCGGCGGTGCCGGCGGCTGCGGCGGCGGCGCCGGCCAGGGGGGCACGGCCGGAGGCGGCTCCTTCGCGATCTTCGTGGTCTTCACGGCGGGGACGCCGGCCGGGGTGCCCACCCTGAACGGCAACGAGATCTACCGGGGCTACGGCGGCGCGGGCGGCGCGGGCGGCAACGGCGGCACGGGCGGCGCGGGCGGCGCGGGCGGCGCGGGCGGCGCGGGCGGCGGCGCGAACTCCACGATGTGGTGCGTGCAGCCGGCGGCGGCGGGCGGCGCGGGCGGCGGCGGCGGACACGGCGGCGGCGGCGGCGGCGGGTGCGGCGGCGCGTCCTACGGCGTCTTCGCCGTGGGCCAGGGCGGCGCAAACCTCGGGGCCTGGAAGACGGGCAACACGTTCTACGCGGGCGGTGGCGGCGGCGCGGGGGGACCCGGCGGCGGATCGGGCAACGGCGGACAACCGGGGACGGCGGGCGCGGACGGCGCCGAGGGGGACACGAACTTCTGAGCCCGGGTGACGGGGACTGGCGCGCGCGGGCCGCGTCGGTTACCGCCCTCGCTGCTCCACGACGGTTTGGTCCCAAGGCACGGGCCTGCGCTGCTCCCGAGCTCGAGCGGGACCCGCGGCCCGAGCGGGAGGGTGGAAAAGCGTTGCGTCGAACGGCCTCCAGCGTAGGCTGTGGGATGCAGTGCAGTTCGGAGGCAGCGATGAGGCGAGGGTTGGCCGCGACGCGGGGGCTCGTGTGGCTGGGGGGGATGGTCTGGGCGACCGCGTGGCTGAACGCCGCGAGCGTGGGCTGCGGCGGTGAGACACCCGCCGCCGGGGACGTGACCCAGGGCGTGGCCGTGGACGGCGAGGCCCACGGGGACGCCACCGGTGGCGACGCCGAACAACCAGCAGACGACGCAGACGCGGCGGCGGATGCGCCGGCGGACGCGGTGGTAGACGCAGCAGCGGACACGGCGACGGACGCGGCCGCCGACACGGCGACGGACGCGGCGACGGACACGGGTACGGACACGGGTACGGACGCGGCGACGGACGCGGCGACGGACACGGGTACGGACGCGGCGACGGACGCGGCGACGGACGCGGCGACGGACGCGGCGACGGACGCGGCAACCGACGTGGATCTGGACACGGGCTCCGCGGGGGACACGACCTCCCTGTGCGGTCCGGGGGCCGACGCCGCCTGCGAGGACGGCAACCCGTGCACGATGGACGCCTGCGATCCCGCGGACGGGAGCTGCACGCACACGCCGGACGCCCAGGCGGTAGGGACGGCGTGCGATGACGGCAACGCCTGCACGAGCGGCGAGACCTGTCAGCCGGACGGCACCTGCGGCGCCGGGAGCGAGGCCGACTGCGACGACGGCAACCCCTGCACGTTGGACGAGTGCGATCCGGCCACGGGGCTGTGCACCAACCCCGTGGACACGGGCGCCGCCTGCGACGACGGGGACCTCTGCACTGTGGAGGCCACCTGCCAGCCGGACGGGACGTGCGGCGCTGGTGCCCCCAAGGACTGCGGCGACGGCAACCCCTGCACGCAGGACACGTGCGCCCCCGAGACGGGGGACTGTCTCCACACGGTAGACGTGGGCCTCGCGTGCGACGACGGCAACGCTTGCACGGCGGGCGAGACCTGTCAGGAGGACGGCTCCTGCGGCGCGGGCACCCAGAAGGACTGCGCGGACGACAATCCCTGCACGGCGGACAGCTGCAACGCCTGGACGGGCCAGTGCGTGCACATGGCCCAGGGCGGCGCGCCCTGCGAGGACGGCGACCCGTGCACCGTGGGCGACACCTGCCTCGCGGACGGCACGTGCGGGGCGGGGGCTCCGCCGGACTGCGCCGACGACGACCCGTGCACCGCCGACACGTGCAACGCCTGGACGGGGGAGTGCCTGCACCTGCCCGACGCGGGCGCCCCCTGCGACGACGGCGATCCCTGCACGGTGGAGGATGCCTGCGCGGCCGACGGAAGCTGCGTCGGCGCTCCCAAGGACTGCGCCGACGCGATCCCCTGCACGGCGGACTCGTGCCAGCCCTTCACGGGCAAGTGCATCCACATGCTCGACGTGGGCGCGGCGTGTGACGACGGCGACCCCTGCACGGTAGACAGCACGTGCCAGTGGGACGCGACCTGCGGTGACGCCAGCCCCGTGGACTGCGACGACGGGGACCCCTGCACCGTGGACGCCTGCGACCCCAGCGACGGGACCTGCACGCACACGCTCGACGAGGGCGCCGCCTGCGACGACGGCGATGTGTGCACGGTGGGCGAGACGTGTCAGCCGGACGGGAGCTGCGGCGGCGGCGGGCCCCTCAACTGCGCGGACGACAACCCCTGCACCGTGGACGCCTGCGACGCGGCGGCGGGGGGCTGCACGCACACGCCCGACGTGGGCGCCACCTGCGAGGACGGTGACGCCTGCACCCTCGACGACACCTGCCAGGACGACGGCTCGTGCGGCGCAGGCCCGCCCAAGGACTGCGCGGACGACAACCCCTGCACCGTGGACGCCTGCGTGAGCGCCGACGGAACCTGCACGCACACCCCGGACGTGGGCGCAGCCTGCGACGACGGTGACGCCTGCACCCTGAACGACACCTGCCGGGAGGACGGCTCGTGCGGCGCAGGCCCGCCCAAGGACTGCAACGACACCAACCCCTGCACCGTGGACGCCTGCGACAGCGCCGACGGGACCTGTACCCACACGCCCGACGTGGGCGCCGCCTGCGAGGACGGCGACGCTTGCACCCTGAACGACACGTGCCAGGACGACGGATCGTGCGGCGCCGGCGCGCCCAAGGACTGCGACGACACCAACCCCTGCACCGTGGACGCCTGCGTGAGCGCCGACGGAACCTGCACGCACACCCCGGACGTGGGCGCAGCCTGCGAGGACGGTGACGCGTGTACGCTGAACGACACCTGCCAGGACGACGGCTCGTGCGGGGCCGGCCCGCCCAAGGACTGCGCCGACACCAACCCCTGCACCGTGGACGCCTGCGTGAGCGCCGACGGGACCTGCACGCACACCCCGGACGTGGGGGCGTTCTGCGACGACGGGGATCCCTGCACGACCGACGAGACCTGCCAAGCGGACGCGTCGTGCGGGGCCGGCGGGCCCACGAGCTGCGACGACCAGGACCCGTGCACGGTGGACTCGTGCGTCTCGTGGCAGGGGGGCTGCCAGCACGCCCCGCGCGTCTGCGCGGACACGAACCCGTGCACGGCCGACTCGTGTGACTCGTCCGTGCCCGGGGGCTGCGTGTTCACACCCACCCCGGGCGTGCCCTGCGAGGACGGGGATCTGTGCACCCTGAACGACACCTGTCAGGCCGACGGGACGTGCGGGGGCGGGCAGGCCAAGGACTGCGACGATGGGCTTCCCTGCACGACGGACTCGTGCGTGCCCGTCACCGGGCTGTGCGGGCACACCCCCCACGTGGGGGCGCCCTGCGACGACGGCGACCCCTGCACGACGAACGCCACCTGCCAAGGGGACGGGACCTGCGCGGGGGGGACGCCGATCGTGTGTGACGACGGTGACCCGTGCACGGCGGACAGCTGCGACGCGGCCGCCGGGGGGTGCGTGGCCGTGGTGACGCCGGGCGCGCCCTGCGACGACGGCGACCTGTGCACGCTGAACGACGTCTGCCTCGCGGATGGGAGCTGCGGCGCCGGGCAACCCAAGGGCTGCGACGACGGCAACCCCTGCACCACCGGCCTCTGTGAGCCCTCGACCGGCTTGTGCTCGTGGACGCCGCTGCCGGGCACCCCTTGCGAGGACGGCAACCCCTGCACCGAGGGAGACGCGTGCGACACGAGCGGCTCCTGCAAGGGCGGCACGACCGTGACCTGTGAGGCGCCGAGCCCGTGCTTCCACAGCTATTGTGACGCCCAGGCGGGGGGCTGCGTGGACCAGCCGTTGGTGGGGCTCGCGTGCGAGGACGGGGACCTGTGTACCGTGGGCGAGCACTGCCAGGCCGACGGGAGCTGCGCCGGGGGAGCGCCCAAGAACTGCGTGGACGCGAACCAGTGCACCGAGGACCTCTGCGACCCCGCCACGGGGTCCTGCGAGCACCCCCTGGCGGTGGGTAAGCCCTGTGAGGACGGCCTGTTGTGCACGGTGGGCGAGGTCTGCCAGCCGGACGGCCTGTGCGCCGGGGGCGGCCCCGTGGACTGCGACGACGGCAACGCCTGCACCATCGACAGCTGCGACTCCACGACGGGGAGCTGCCTCAACGCGGTAGACGTGGGCGCCACCTGCACCCACGGCGACCCCTGCATGGTGAGCAAGAGCTGTCAGGCCGACGGGAGCTGCGCCGGGGGCGTGCCCGTGGACTGCGACGACGGCAACCCGTGCACGCTGGACACGTGCAGCGCGGGGGTGTGCGAGCACACCGCGCAGCCCGGCACGCCCTGCGACGACGGTGACGGCTGCACGGTGGGCGAGGTCTGCCAGGCGGACGGCTCCTGCGGCGGGAGCGTCCCGCTGGACTGCGACGACGGGAATGACTGCACCCAGGATTCGTGCTCCCAAGGCGCGTGTCAGCACGCGGCGTTCACGTGCGACGACGGCAACCAGTGCACCCTGAACGTCTGCCACCCGGACACGATGACCTGCACCTTCCCCGTGGACGTGGGCGCCACCTGCGACGACGGGCTCATCTGCACGCTGAACGAGACCTGCCAGTCCGACGGGACGTGCGGAGGCGGACAGCCGAACACCTGCGACGACGGCAACCCGTGCACGGACGACGTGTGCTACAACACCTCGGGCTGGTTCCACTCGGCGGGCTGCCACAACTACACGATCTCCTGCGACGACGGCGACTCCTGCACGGCGGACTCCTGCGACCCCACGGACGGGAGCTGCGTGCACACCCAGCTCGCCGAGGGCACGGCGTGCAACGACGGCGAACCCTGCACGACGGGCGAGACCTGCCAGGCGGACGGGAGCTGCGCCGGTGGAGGCCCCACCGACTGCGACGATGGGGACCTGTGTACGGCGGACTCGTGCGTCAACGGTTCGGGCTGCCAACACGTCGCCACCGCGTGCGACGACAACGACCCCTGCACCGCGGACTCCTGCGATCCCTCGTCCGGCGCATGCCAGTTCGTCCCCATGGCGGTGGGCGACGCCTGCGACGACGGGGATCTGTGCACGGTGAACACGACCTGCGACGCGAGCGGTGCCTGCACCGGCGGCAGCCCCATCGTCTGCGACGACAACGACCCCTGTACCGATGACTACTGCGACCCCACGACGGGCGGCTGCCTGGTCGTGGACAAGGGCGTGGGCGACGCCTGCGACGACGGCGACGCCTGCACCGAGGGTACGACGTGCGACGCGAACGGCGCCTGCGGCGGGGGAAGCCCCGCGCCGCCCGCGTGCGGCTCGGCCGTGTGCGGCACGGACGCCTGCGGCAACCCCTGCGGCGACTGTGCGGCGGGCGACGTCTGCTCGAACGGGAGCTGCTACCCGCCTTGCGGGACCATCACCTACGAGGGCTGCTGCACGGGCGGCGGAGACCTGCGCTGGTGCGACAGCAACGGGGCCCTCCACGACGTGAGCTGCGCGGCAAACCCCACGTGCGGCTGGAACACCTCCATCGGCTACATCTGCGGCGAGGAGGCGACCGAAGACCCCAACGGGACCTACCCCTACCTTTGCCCCGGGGAGACGTGCGGGGAGAGCTGCGCGAGCAAGCAGTGCGGCTACGCCTGCGGGGTGGCCTGCGGGACCTGCGGCGCGGGTGAGTACTGCGATGACGCGGGGCAGTGTCAGCCGTGCTCGTGCGGCACCAAGGAGTGCGGCACGGACCAGTGCGGGAACTCGTGCGGCACCTGCGCGTCGGGAGACATCTGCATGACGAACGGCCAGTGCGTCTACGACGTGTGTCAGGATCCCCAGGGGCAGGGGACCTACGGCTGCTGCGACGACGGCAACTACTTCTACTGTGGGACCAACGGGATCGCGGGCTCCATCTGCGCGACGCCCTGCGGGTGGGACGCGGCGGCGGGCAGCTACGCCTGTGGTGGGAACGGCGAGGACCCCAGCGGCCAGCACCCCATGCTGTGCGGACCGTGAACACACGCAGGCGTTGACCTGACGGGACCAACGTTTGTGCTACGACGCCGCGCCTCCTACAATCGCTCGTGCGCTATTCATGACAGGTACGAGCGGTGGGAGGCAGGCATATGCGCGCAGGGGCTGGGCGAGCGACGTGGTTCGTGGTGTCGGTGGCGTTGGCTTGGGTCGCCGGCGGAGTCTTCGCGGGTTGCGGGGACATCAAGGTCGTCGCCGGGACGGACGCGGGCGGCACGGGAGCCGACACGACGGGCACCGGAGGAGGCGACACGGGCGCCCCCGTCTGCACCTTCGGAGACGACAAGCCGTGCGACGACGGCAACACCTGCACGGAGGACCGCTGCACCTTGGAGGGGCAGTGCGAACACACGGCCGCCGAGGACGTGTGCAACGTGGACGGAACCTGCTACGCGGCGGGCACCTCGCCCGACCTGAACCCGTGCCTGGTGTGCGATCCGACGCGGGACGCCAAGGGGTGGTCCGACAAGGTGTGCGACGACGGCAACCCATGCACCACCGACCTGTGTGACGCCAGCGAGGGGTGCAAGTTCGCGCCGGACGACGCGGCGTCCTGCGACGACGGCGATCCCTGCTCCACGGACGACCACTGCGAAGACGGCGCCTGCGTGGGGACATGCGTCGAGGGCTGCAAGACCGACGCCGAGTGCGAGGGCGAGGTGGCCCTCGGCGTCTGCCAGGTGGCCCGCTGCCAGGATGACGGAACCTGCGCGGCCGTGGCGGCCCCCGCGGGTACGGCGTGCGACGATGGCGACGCGTGCACCACGGGCGAGACGTGTCAAGACGACGGCGCGGGCGGCGCCACCTGCGCTGGTGGCACGGCCCCGGACTGCGACGACGCCAACCCGTGCACCGAGGACGCCTGCGATCCCGCGGACGGGAGCTGCACCCACACCCCGAACCTGGGCGCGAGCTGCGACGACGGCGACCCCTGCACGACGGGCGAGACCTGTCAGGACGACGGCGCGGGCAGCGCCACCTGCGGCGGCGGTGCGGCCCCGGACTGCGACGACGCCAACCCCTGCACGGTGGATGCGTGCGACCCGGCGGACGGGAGCTGCACCCACACACCTGACCTGGGGGCCGTCTGCGACGACGGCGACGCCTGCACGACCGGCGAGCTGTGTCTGTCGGACGGGACGTGCGGGGCGGGGACGGCGGTGGACTGCGACGACGGCGACCCCTGCACCATCGACACGTGTGACCCGACGGATGGGACGTGCACGCACACGCCCGACGTGGGCGCGAGCTGCGACGACGGCGACGCCTGCACCACGGGCGAGACGTGCCAGGACGACGGCGCGGGCGGCGCCACCTGTGGCGCTGGGGCCCCCCTGGACTGCGATGACGGAAACCCCTGCACCGCCGACGCCTGCGACGGACAGACGGGGTGCGTCCACACGCCGAGCCCGGGAGCGCCGTGCGTGGCGGACGATGATCCTTGCACGCAGGACACCTGTGACGCCCAGGGCGTGTGCGTGGCCACGCCGGTGGCGGACTGCGCCCTCTACACGGACAGCTTCCCCTGCGACGACACCGGGTGGACCTTCGACATCCTCAGCGGCTCGGTGACCTGGGCCGTGGACGAGGTGCCCGCCCCGGGCTTCCACGACGCCGCGTGCAGCCTGAACTTCAACGACGACTACGTGCTCATCCCCAACTTCTACTCACCAGGTGCCATGCCGGGCGAGGGGCTCGTGTCCGCGGGGCAAGCGACATCCGCGGTGGTGGACACGGCGGGCGCGAGCGCCCTGTTCCTGGACTTCTGGGCCTATTGGGACGCGGACGACGGGGTGGGCGGCCCCGGACCCGGCGGTCCTGTATCGGCATCCAACGCCGTCCTGGTCTCCACCGACGGGTTCCAGACCTGGAAGACCTTCGCCGACGTGGGGACCGAGGCGAGCCAGGCGCGCCGGTGGGTCCGGCACGTGCTGGACCTGTCCGAGTTCGCCGGGCAGGCGGTCCAGATCCGGTTCCTGTTCGACTCGGGCGACGGCTTCGGCAACCTGGGCGCGGGCTGGTTCATCGACGAGCTCGCCCTGCGTGGCGAAGCGCCCACCATCCCCGACGAGGTGTGCGACTCGGGCGCGGACGAGGACGGCGACGGGCTGGTGGACTGCGAGGACCCAGACTGCGCAACCATCTGCTTCCCCGTGGGTGAGAGCTGCCTGAATCCGGCGGCGTTGGCCCTAGGCGACACCGTCAACGGGAGCCTCCCCAGCGCTTCCCTCGCGGCGCAAGAGGTACCGCACGCCTGTCAGGGCGGCAGCTCGTGGTGGGCCCCACGCTTCTTCGCCTTCACGTCCCCGGCGACCGGCGCCTATGAGATCACCCTCATGGCCTCCTTCGATGGGGCGCTGCGCCTGGCCTCGGGCTGCGGCGGGGGCTCGTGCCTGGCTTGGGCGAACAACCAGCCGGCGGGGCGCCCCGAGCGGGTGAACGTGCAGCTCCCGGCCGGCACGACGGTCGTCGTAGAGGTGGAGTCGAACGCTGGAGATGGGGTGTTCACCCTGTCGGTGGACGCCCTGCCCGAGAGCGACTGCACGGACGGGGTGGACGACGACGGCGCCTGGGGGGCGGACTGTGCGGATCCGAGCTGCAGGAACACGAACGCCTGCCAGGGCGAGAGCGATTGCTTCGACGGCCAGGACGACGACCTGGACGGGCTCACCGACTGCGACGACCCCGGCTGCGATTGCTCCTACGAGTGGGGCTGCTCCAACGGTGTGGATGAAGACGGCGACGGACTCACCGACTGCGAGGACGACGAGTGCGCGACCGCTTGGAGCTGCGGAGAGGGCGCCCACTGCGAAGACGGCATAGACAACGACGGCGACGGACTCACCGACTGCGACGACGCCTGGGACTGCTCGCCTTGGAGCTGCGACGAGGCGAGCCGGTGCCGCGACGGGGTGGACAACGACGGCGACGGGCTCACCGACTGCGAGGACCCCGACTGCGGCGGCCTCAACTGCGTGGAGAGCGGCTGGTGCAACGACGGCGTCGACAACGACGGCGACGGCCTCACGGACTGCGCGGACGACGAGTGTGCGCCGAGCCAGGCCTGTCAGGAGCAGTGCAACAGCCTGTGGGATGTAGACCAAGACGGGTTGGTGGCGTGCGAGGATCCCGACTGCGCGAGCTCGGCATTCTGCGGACCGGAGACGGGGTTCTTGCCCTGCGGTGATGGCGTGGACAACGACGGCGATGGGTTCACGGACTGCGACGACGACGGCTGCGCGTCGCTGTCGTTCGTGTGCGGCGGCGGGGGCGGCGAGGACTGCACCACGCCCGGCGACGAGGACGGCAACGGGCTGGCGGACTGCGCCGATCCTGTGTGCGCATGGGCGCCGCCGTGCGCCACGACCGAGAACTGCTCGGATGGGGTGGACAACGACGGCGACGGGCTCGTGGACTGCGCGGACGCGGCCGACTGTGAGACGGACTGGTCTTGCACGAACGGCGAGAGTGGCCCGCACTGCTTCGACAACCTGGACAATGACGGCAACGGCGACGCCGACTGCGCGGATCCCGCGTGCTCCTGGTGGTGCACGGAGCAGAGCTGCAACGACGGGGTGGACCAGGACGCGGACGGGTTCACCGACTGCGCGGACGGCGACTGCGCGGGCGCCCCAGAGTGCGTCGAGGACGGCGGCTGGAGCTGCGCCGACCAGATGGACAACGATGGGGACGGGCAGACGGACTGCGACGATCCCGGGTGTCTGGTGTCCGGCAGCCCGTGCGACGAGGCCAGTCACTGCGGCGACGGGCTGGACAACGACGGGGACGGGCAGACGGACTGCGCCGACTCGCAGTGTCAGGGTGTCGCCCCCTGCGGGGCTGAAGCCGCGGCGTGCGCGGACGGCATCGACAACGACCTGAACGGCGCCACCGATTGCGAGGACGCTGCGTGCGCCGGGGACGCTGCATGCCAGGAGGCGGGCCGCTGCGACGACCTGGTGGACAACGACAACAATGGCCTCACCGACTGCGACGACCCCGCGTGCGCCCAGGAGGCCGCGTGCCAGGAGGCGGGGCGCTGCGGCGACCTGGTGGACAACGACAACAATGGCCTCACCGACTGCGACGACCCGGCGTGTGCAGGGAACAGTTGGTGCCAAGAGGCGGGCCGCTGCTACGACTTCAAGGACAACGACGGCGACGGGCTCTGGGACTGCGACGACCCCGACTGCCAAGGGGACGCCGACTGCGTGGAGGCCAACCACTGTGGGGACGGCTTCGACAACGACGGAGATGGCCTCCTGGACTGCGCCGACCCGGAGTGTCAGAGCAGCGCGGCGTGCACCGAGACGGGCCAGTGCTGGGACGGCGTGGACAACGACGGCAATGGGCTCACCGACTGCGACGACCCATCCTGCCTGAACGACCCCCTCTGCAACCCGACGGGCGACTGCTGCGCGCCGGGCGGCTTGCCTCACCCGGGGTGCGTGGACCCAGCCATCGTCCAGTGTGTCTGCGCCGTCGACCCCTACTGCTGCGACACCAAGTGGGACGACATCTGCGTCAGCGAAGTCGAGGAGCTGAGCTGCGGCACGTGCGGAGGTTGAGCCCCCAGCCCGGCAGGGGGACGGCGGGTCCGCTCGCGTGGACCTCGCCCGGTCGCCTCAGGACGTGGCCGCGCGCTGGATGGCCTGGATGAGCTCGTCGAGCTTGCCCAGGAACCGCGAGCGGTCGTGCTGGGTCATGGGCGGGGCGCCGCCCGTCATGACGCCGGTCTCGCGCAGGTGCTGGGAGAGCTCGCGCCCCGCCAGGGCCTCGCCGATCCCCTCGGGCGTGAACTCGCGTCCCCGCGTCCCCAGCACGCGCGCGCCCTTGTCCAAGGCACGCGCGGCCAGGGGGATGTCGGCCGTGATCACGATGTCCCCGGGCCCGGCCTTCTCCGCGATGTAGTCGTCCGCCACGTCGGCGCCCTGGCTCACCTGGATGGTGAACACGCCCGGGATGCTGGGGGTGTGGATGGCCTGGTTGGAGACGACGAAGACCCGCCAGCGGTAGCGCCGCCCGACCTTGTAGACCTCGCCCTTCACCGGGCACGCGTCGGCGTCGATGTAGATCGTCCTCATGGGGCCCACCCAACCAGACCCAACCCGCCCCGTCGAGCACGAAGCCGGACGAAGAGCCCCCCCCAAGCGGTCTGCCCCTTCCGTGTCCTGGGCTGCCGCACGGCGTCCCCCCCTGCAACCCCCGAGCGCCCAGGCCGTACCTTGTCATGACAGGTGGTTATGCCGCGATCCCTAGCGACCGCTGGACAGGTCGCATCGGTTTTCTCCGGTTCGCCTTTTGACATGAGCCGGGCGGCCCCGTATCCGTTGTCCTCGCGCGTCGCGTCTCGGCGGCGCGAGGGTCTCGGGGGTCGGGGAGCGTGCGTTTCCACCAAGTCCGCAGGGCTGACAGCGGCGTCCTGTCGGTCGAAGACGGCAGCTCTTGGGGCTGCCCACGTCCCCCGCGCCGGCCGCGTGGAGGGGTCCGTTGAGGGGGCGGCCCGTCTGGCGTTCACCGGTGGCGTGGACCATCGCCACCCTGCTTGGGATCTCGGCGGCCATCTCCCTATGGCGTCTGGACCGCCTGGGCTGGAACACCGGCTTCCTGCTACCCCAGATCGTCCATGACATCGAGCTGGACCAGCAGGTGGACGGCCACGGTGAGGGCGTCCGGCTCCAGACCTATCTGCCGCTCAACGATAGCCGCCAGACCGTCCTCAGCGAGCGGGACGAGGCCGGCGGGTTCGCCCTCCACACCCAGGTCGCCCAGGGGGGCCGCCTGGCCGTCTGGACCGCCCCGGCCTTCAACGGCCACCAGACCCTGCGCCACCGCGTCCGCGTGCGCACCGAGGGCGTCCGATTCGACCTGTCCCCGGACTTTCGCCTGCCCGACGTGCCCCCCGCGGGGGTCCCGCCCGAGACCCTGGCGCCCACGGACGCCGTGCAATCCACCTCGCCCGAGATCCTCGCCCTGGCCCGGGAGCTGCGCCCCAAGGACGGCTCCCTCGTGGGCTTCCTCCGCGCCGTGTTCGACCGCGTGCAAGGCTTCGAGTACAAGCCCTTCAAGGGGACCACCGACGCCCTCACCGCCCTGCGCCTAGGGGAAGCGAGCTGCAACGGGCGCGCCCGCCTGTTCGTGGCCCTGTGCCGCTCCCAGGGCATCCCCGCTCGCCTCGTGGGCGGCCTGGTCCTCACCCCTGGAAGCAAGAAGACCTCCCACCAGTGGCTAGAGGTCTGGGTGGCCGGCCACTGGGTCCCCATGGACCCCACGAACCACCACTTCGCGGAGCTGCCCTACAACTACCTGACCCTCTACCGCGGCGACCGCGCCCTGTTCCGCCACTCGCGGGACATCGGCTACCGCTACCTGTTCCGCATCGACCGCCGCATGGTCCCCCGCCAGCAGACCGACGCCAACCGCCGCGCCCTGGGCGCGCTGGGGCTGTGGGGGGTCTTCGAGAAGCTGGGCATCCCCCTGGATCTCCTCAAAGTCATCATCATGATCCCCGTGGCCGCCCTCATCGTGGTCATCTTCCGCAACGTCCTGGGCATCCGCACCTTCGGCACCTTCCTCCCGGCCCTCATCGCCGCCGCTGCCACCCGCACGGGCTTCGTCTGGGGCGCCCTCGCCTTCCTGGGTCTCATCGCCTTCGTCTCCCTGGTGCGCCGCCTCACCGCCCGCCTGGAGCTGCTCCACTCGCCCCAGCTCGGCGTGCTCCTCACGACCGTCGTGGGCGCCATGCTCCTCACCGGCGCCCTGGCCGCCTCCATCGGCGACGCCTCCCTGGGCCGCGTGGCGCTGTTCCCCATCGCCATCCTCGCCATCACCTCCGAGCGCTTCGTCATCCTCCAGCTCGAGGAGGGCCAACGTGAGGCCTGGGCCGTCATGGCCCGCACGCTGCTCGTCGTCTTCGTCTGCTACGTCGCCATGCGCTCGCTGTCGCTCCAGATCCTCATGCTCGCCTTCCCCGAGCTCCTCCTCGTCCTCATCGCCCTGCAGATCTGGCTGGGCCGGTGGATGGGCCTCCGCATGACCGAGTGGCTGCGCTTCAAGAGCCTCATCCTCCGCCCGCGCGCCGCCCAGCCCAGCGACCAGGCGGTGGCACCATGAGAGACCTGCTGCGCCTGTGGCGCGCCCCCCGCGCCGCCGTCCGGGCCGTGCTGGGCATGAACCGCCGCAACCTCGACTACGTCCTCCCTCGCAACCCGCGCCGCCACTTCGACCTCGCCAACGACAAGCTCCGCGCCAAGGAGGTCTTGTCGGCGGCCGGCGTCCCCGTGGCCCCCACCCTGGCGACGTTCTCGTCCTTCCACGAGCTCAAACACCTGGACGAGCGCCTGGGCCCCCTCGACGAGTTCGTCGTCAAGCCCGCGCGCGGTCACGGGGGCATGGGCATCCTCGTCATCGCCGGCCGCGACGGCGACCGCGTACGCACGGCCGGCGGACGCCTCCTGGGCCCCGACGAGCTGCGCCGCCACATCGCCGACATCGTCTTCGGCGTCTACACCTTCGACCGCGCCGACGTGGCCATCGTGGAGCCTCGGCTCGTGCCCGCCCCCTTCTTCGCCGCCCTCTACCCCGACGGGCTGTCCGACGTCCGCGTCATCACCGTGGACGGCCACCCGGCCGCCGCCATGATCCGCGTCCCCACCCGCGCCAGCGACGGCCGCGCCAACCTCCACCAAGGCGCCCTGGGCGTCGCCGTGGACTTGGACACCGGGCGCATCCCCCGCGCCTGGCACCGCGGCGCCCCCTGCGACACGCACCCAGACACGGGCGCCCCCCTGGTGGGCCAGGTCGTCCCCCACTGGCCGGACATCCTGACCATCAGCCGCCGCGCCGCCGCCGCCGTGCCCCTGGGCTACCTGGGGATCGACCTCATCGTGGACGCCACCCGGGGGCCCATGCTCCTGGAGATCAACGCCCGCCCGGGCCTGGAGATCCAAAACGTCGTGGGCCACGGCTTCCGCGACCGCTTCCGCGCGCTGGGCGTGCCCCCCGAGGGCGCGCCCTGGGACACGCTGCCCGGCGGCACCCCACCGCGCAGCCCCCAGCCCGCCCCGCCCCGCCCCGCGGGAGGCCCGCCGTGAGCCCCCTGACCCTCCTGCGCGAGTCCTTCGTACCCCACCTCGTCGTGCTCATCGGCGTGCTCGGCGCCTCCCTGTGGTTCGACCAGCGCGCCGAGGAGGCCGCCAAGCACGAGACCGTCATCCAGCTCACCCCCACGTCCGACCACTGGGACCCCGCCCGCGTGGCCGAGGACGGGATCGTCGCCTCCCTCTCCGGCGCCGCCTTCGCCACGGCCGCCCCCGACGGCGGCCCCGCCGACCCCGCCATCGCCGCGGCCGCCGAGCGCGCCCGCGCCGGCGACACCGCGGGCGCGCTGGACACCCTGCGCGCGGCCACCAAGGAGCGCCCGCGCGACGCCTCCCTGTGGACCGAGCTCGGCGCCTACGCCCTGCGCAGCGACCGCCTCGACGAGGCCGCCGAAGCGCTGGACACGGCCCTCACCCTGGCCCCCAAGCCGCCCGTGGCGGCCCGCGCCCACTTCAACCGCGGCCTCGTAGCCGCCCGAGCCGGCGACCGCGCCACCGCCCGCGCCCACTTCGAGGCCACCCTCAAGCTCCACCCCAAGGACTTCGAGGCCACGCTCAACCTGGGCCTCCTGGACCTGGACGACCACCGCCCCGCGCGCGCCGCCGAACGCTTCCACGCCGCCGCCCAGCTCGCCGGCGGCGACCGCAAGGCCCGGGCGCTGTTCTCCCTCGGCGTGGCCCTGGGCCGCCAGGGCAAGGTCGAACAAGCCCTGGACACCTACGACAAGGCCATCGAGTACCAGCCCACCTACCTCCTGCCGCGCTACAACCAGGTCGTGCTGCTGCTCCGCGCCGGAGACCCAGCCTCCATCGCGCGAGGCCAGGCCATCCTCGACCAGACCCTGCGCCTGCGGCCGGACTTCGCGCCTGGCTGGTTCCTCCGCGGGCGCCTGGCCTCGCGCCGTGGCGAGGACGACGACGCGCTCCGAGCCTACGAGCGCGCCGCCAAGCTGGACCCACGCCTGTTCAAGGCCCGCTACAACGCCGCCCTCGTGGCCCGCCGCCTGGGCCACGACGAGCGCGCTCGGCGCCACCTGGAGCGCCTGGTCGCCGACTTCCCCAAGCGCCCCGAACCCCACTTCAACCTGGGCCGCCTGGCCTACAAGGCCGGCGACGCCCAGGCCGCCATCGGCCACTATCGCGACGCCATCCGCCTCGCCGGCGGCCGCTATCCCGAGGCCGAGGTCAACCTGGCCCTGGCCCTGCGCCGCGCCAAGAAGCTCGACGAGGCCCTCGCGACCCTGGACGCCCTCCTCCGCGCCAAGCCCGGCTACGCCCCGGCGCTCCTCAACCGCGGCCTCGTGCTGGCCCGCATGGGCCGGCTGGACGAGGCGCGCCAGGCCCTCCAGGCCGCCGCCAAGGCGCGCCCCGATGACGCCTCGGCGCTCTACAACCTGGGGAAGCTGGCGTCCAAGGCCAAGGACCACGAGGCCGCCATTCAGGCCTACCGGCAGGCCCTCGCCGTGGACCCCGGCCACGCGCGCGCCGCCGTGAACCTCGGCCGCGAGCTGGCGCGCGCCAAGCGCTACGGCGAGGCGGAGAAGGTCTACCGAGCCCTGCTGGACCGCCGCCCGAGTTATGCGCCGGCCTACTACAACCTCGGCGTGGCCCTGCGCGCCCAGGGCAAGCTGGACGAGGCCGCCGAGGCCTACCGCAAGGTCCTGGAGCTGGACGAGGACAACCTCAAGGCCCGCAACAACCTGGCCGTCCTCTACGCCAAGCGCGGAGACTTCGAGCTGGCGGCCCGCACCCTCAACGAGCTCCTGGACCGCGACCCGTCGCACGTGAAGGCCCGCTACAACCTGGCGCTGCAGTACGAGCGCATGGGCCGCCTGGAGGACGCCGCGCGGGAGTACGCCCGCGTGGTCAAGCTCAAGCCCGACTACCGCAAGGCCGCGGCGAGGCTCGCCATGGTCTACGTCCAGCTCGCCCGCCCGCGCGAGGCCTTGGCGTTCCTCCAGCCGACCCTGGAGGCCGCGGACCGGGCAGGCGACGGCGAGGCCGGTCACGGGTCCCACAAGGGCGCCAAGGCAGCCGGCGTGGAGGTGCTCGCGGCCGCGGCCGAGGCCCACCTGGCGCTGGGAGAGGTCACCCAGGCCGAGGCCCTGGCTCAGCGCGCCGTGGCCGCCGGGCCGCGGTCCAGCGACGCCCACATCGCCGCCGCCCGCGTGGCCGCGGCGAAGGGGGACCGAGCGACGGCGACCGAGCACTTGGCCCGGGCCCAGGCCCTGGAGCCCGACGCGCCCGACCTGGCGCGGGCCCGGGCGGCCATCCTGCGGGCGGCGGCGCCGTGACCCCAAGCATCCCTACACGACCGCCGAAGAGGGGGCGGTCGTGCCAACCCAAGGCCTCGCGAGAGGCATCTCACCCAAAGGAGACGAGCCCATGAGGAAGACAGGCACCTCGCACGTTCTCACGTGGACCCTGGCCGCAGCCCTCGCCGCCGCGGGCGCCCTGGCCGCGTGCGGCGGCGACACGGCGGCGGGCGGCGGCCCCGGGCTGGAGGCCCTGGACGGCGGCGGCGGCCTGGACGGCCTGAGCGGCGACGCTGGCGCGACCCCGGACGGGAGCTGGGACGCGCCCTGGGGGCAGGACGCCGGCACGAACCCGGGAGCGGTCACGGACGCGGCCACGGACGCGAGACCGGCCACGGACGCGGGACCGGCCTCGGACGCGGCCACGGACGCGGGACCGGTCGCAGACGCGGCCTCGGACGCGGCCACGGACGCGGGACCAGCCACGGACGCGGGGCCAGCCTCGGACGCGGGACCAGCCACGGACGCGGGACCGGTCGCAGACGCGGCCTCGGACGCGGGACCAGCCACGGACGCGGGACCAGCCACGGACGCGGGACCAGCCACGGACGCGGGACCAGCCAC
>CAYZID010000007.1:44806-52680 GCA_964478315.1 uncultured Myxococcales bacterium
GGACGCGGGACCGGTCGTAGACGCGGCCTCGGACGCGGGACTGGTCGCAGACGCGGCCACGGACGCGGGACCAGCCACGGACGCGGGACCGGTCGCAGACGCGGCCACGGACGCGGGCCCAGCCACGGACGCGATGATGGACTCGACGATGGAGACGAACCCCGGCCCCGCCGCGGACGAGCTGGCCTTCCAGGCGGCCCTGGCCCTCTACACGGCGGGGCAGTTCCAGGCCGCCATGGACGCATTCCAGCAGTTCTTGGTGGACTACCCGAGCAGCGTCCGGGTGGACAACGCCACCTACCTCATCGCGCGCTGCACCTTCGAGCTGGGCGACTACGCGGGCGCCAAGGCGCTCCTGGAGCAGTTCCTGGTGGACTTCCCCGCCAGCAAGCTGGTGGATCAGGCCCGCTACTACCTGGCGAAAGCCAACTACAAGCTCGCGGACTACCCCACCTGCGCCGCGCAGTTCCAGGCGTTCCTGGCCGACTATCCCACCAGCCTCTTGGCGGACAACGCCACCTACTACGCGGGCCGCTGCCTCTACAAGCAGGGGCTCTGGACCCAGGCGCTCACCTACTTCGACGCCCTCATCGCCGACCCCACCCTCACCCTGCGCGACGACGCCCTCTACTACGGAGGCCGCTGTCACTACGAGCTGGGCCTCGTGGACCCGATCCAGCCCTCCCCCGAGTATGACACGGCGGAGGTCTCGTACTTCGAGGTCCTGTTCGCGGACTACCCCGGGTCCGTCTTGGAGGACAACGCCCGCTACTACTACGGCATGACCCGCTACGCGGCCGGCGACTACCCCCTGGCCGCCCAGCGCCTCAACGCCATGCGGACCACCTTCCCCGCCAGCCTCTACGCCGACAACGCCTGGTATTACGAGGGGCGCGCCTACTACAAGTTCGGCAACTTCACGACGGCCGCCGCGACCTTCGAGGCCCTGGAGGCCGCTTACCCCCAGGGGGCCTTCGCGGACAACGCCCTGTACTACGGCGGCCGCAGCCACTTCGAGCTGGGCCGCGCCGGGGGCGGTCCGGCCGAGTTTCAGCTCGCCATCGCGGCCTTCGATCGCGTGGAGACCGAGCAGCCACAGAGCGTCTACGCGGACAACGCGTACTACTACGAGCTCCGCGCCGACATCTACCTGGGGGACTGCCCGGCCGCCAACGCGACGTTCACCGACCTTCAGGCCGCCTGGCCCGCCAGCCCCTACGTCCCCAAGGCCCAGACCCGCCTCATGAACGCGGGCTGCTGAGCCGCGAACACGCCCCCGCGCGGGGCGCTGGGATGCGCCGACCGCGCCGTGTCGGCTCCCAGCGACCCGCGCTCTCACTCCCCACGACACACCGAGGTAGTCTCATGCGTCTCCGAGCTTCTGTCCTGCCCCTCGCGCTCGCCTGCGCGCTCGCCCTCGCGCCCGCCTGCGGCGGGGATACGACCTCCGGCGGTGGCGGCACCTTCAACCCCGTGGATGGCGGGGGCAGCCTGCTGCCCGACGGGGGCACCGCGGACGCCGGGACCGGCGACACGGGTCCGACCGCGGACCCGGACACGGCCTCCGACACGACGACGACCACGGACCCGGGCACGACCCCGGACACGACGACGACCCCGGACCCGGGCACGGACACGAGCACGGACACCGGCGGCGTGGACCCGACGGCGGCGGACGAGGTGGCCTTCCAAGCGGCCCTGGCCCTCTACACGAACGGCCAGTTCGCCGAGGCCCAGGCCGCCTTCGAGCAGTTCGCCCAGGACTACCCGAACAGCGTCCGCCTGGACAACGCGCTGTATCTCATCGCCCGATGCCACTTCGAGCTGGGCGACTTCGCGGGCGCCAAGACGCTGTTCCAGGACTTCCTGACGAACTACGCCAACAGCAAGCTCGTGGACCAGGCCGCCTACTTCTTGGCACGCTGCGACTATGAGCTAGGCAACTACGCGGCGGCCGCCACCGCCTTCGAGGCCTTCCCCACGACCTACCCGGGCAGCCCCTTCGTGGACAACGCCACGTACTACGCGGGGCGCTCGCGCATGAAGCTGCTCCAGTACGACCAGGCCCTGGTCCACTTCGACGCGGTCATCGCCGACACGACCTCGTCCTATCGCGACGGCGCCCTGTTCTACGGAGGCCAGTGCCACTACGAGCTGGGCCGTCAGGCGGCCTCCGTCATCGAGTTCAACACGGCCGACACGGCCTACTTCGAGACCCTGTTCGCCGACTACCCGGGCTCCCAGTTCGAGGACAACGGCCGCTACTACTACGGCCTCACCCGCTACCAGGTGGGCAACTACACCCTGGCCGCTCAGCGGTTCGCCGACATGCGCGCCGCCTTCCCCACCAGCAACTACGCGGACAACGCCTGGTACTTCGAAGGCCGCTCCTACTACAAGCTGGGCGACTACACCACGGCCGCCAGCACCCTGGAGGCCATGGAGGCGGCCTTCCCCACGAGCGTCTACGCCGACAACGCCCTGTACTACGCCGGTCGCAGCCACTACGAGCTGGGCCGCGCCGCCCTGGGCACGGGCCCCGACGTGGCGAGCTTCCAGGCGGCCATCGCGCTGTTCGACCGCGTGGAGACCGAGCAACCCCAGAGCGTCTACGCCGACAACGCTTACTATTATGAGATCCGCGCGGACATCTACCTGAACGACTGCGCCGCCGCCAACGCCGCCTTCACCGCCCTGCAGGCCGCCTGGCCCGCCAGCGCCTACGTGGGCAAGGCCCAGCAGCGCCTCCAAGCCGCCGGGTGCTGACGGTGCGCGGGCGGGCCACCCGGGCGCGCGGCGCCGCACGCGTCGCGCTCGCCTGCGCCGTCGCCTGGGGCCTGGCGGCCTGCTCCGAGCCGTCTCCGCTGGCCCCAGGTGCCACCCCCACGGCCCAAGAGGCCGCCCTGGCCCAGCTCGCCGCCGCCTTCGCGGACGGCGACTGCGCCACCGTCTTGGCCCGGGCGCCGGGCGTCGTCGCCTCCACCGACCAGCGCCTCCACGCCGTCTCGTCGTGGTACGGGCGCTGCCAGTATCGCCAGGGTGACTACCAGGGCGCAGCCGCCTCCCTGGACGCCCTGGCCGCCCAGCCCGGCGACGACCCCTACCTGGCCGACGCCGCCTACTACGCTGCCCGCGCCCGCTACCGCTTGGGCCTCTACGAGCCCGCGCGCGAAGGCTTCGACGCCTTCGTGGACCGCTTCCCCTACGACACCCTCCGCGACGACGCCTGGTACTTCGCGGGCCGGGCCAGCATGTATCTGGGCGACGCCCAGGGCGCCCGCGGGCGGTTCGACGCCCTGCTGGGCTGGCCCGGGTCCAGCCCGTCGCGCCGCGCGGGCGCCCTCTACCAGCGCGCCCGCGTGGACCAGACCGAGGCCCGCGCCGCCACGCCCGAGCGCTCGGGCGCCTTGTTCGACGCCGCCTGGGAGGGCTTCGGCCGCGTCCTGGACGACTACCCGGCGAGCCCCTACGCCGACGGGGCCGCCTGGCACCGGGGCCTCGTGCGGTACGACCAGGGCCTGTACGACGAGGCCCGCGCCCTGTTCGCCGCCGTGCCCGAGGACTTCCCCGGGACGACCCTCGCCGACGACGCGGCCTACTTCGTGGCCCGGTGCGACGAGCGCCTGGGGCGGCTGGAGCAGGCCCTCGCCGAATACGCCCAGGCCGAGGCCCTAGACCCCGCGGGGCTCTACGCGGACAACGCCCGCTACCGCGCGGGGCGCGTCCTCTACGCCCAGGCGCGCGCCGCCGACCAGCTCGCCGACCCCGGCGCCCCCGCCCTCTACGCCCAGGCCCAGGCCGCGTTCGAGGGCTTCCTCGCCACCTACCCCACCAGCGCCCTGGGCCCCGCGGCGTCTTACTTCCTGGGGCGCGCGCGCTACGCGCAGCGCCTGCTGTCCGCCGCCATCGAGGCGTTCGCCGCCACGGTGGCCGCGACCGGCTCGGTCTACCGCGACAACGCCCTCTACTTCACGGGGCGCGCCTGGTATCGAACCGCGTGGTCGGGGGACCCCAGCCTCTACGAGACGGCGATTCCCTGGTTCGACCGCCTGCTGAGCGAGTACCCCACCAGCTTCTACGCCGCGGGCGCCACCTACTTCCGCGCCCGGGCACTCCTGGCCCTGGGCCGCCCCGACGAGGCCGAGCCGCCCCTGGCGGGCTTCCGCGACCGGTTCCCCACCAGCTCCTACGTAGACAACGCCCTGTACGCCCTGGTGCTGGCGCGCGTGGCGCTGGGGGACTGCCAGGGCGCCGACGAGGCCCTGACCCAGCTCCAAGGCGTGACACCCGCGAGCCCCTTCCTGGGGCGAGCCCAAGCCGCCGCCGCGGGGTGCCTCCCGTGAGCGGCCGCACCGCGACCCTCGTGACGTGGGCGGGCGCCGCCTGCCTTCTGGCCGCGCTGGCGCCATCCACCGGCGTGCGCGCCGCGGGCCCGTCGACGCCCACCGCCCCCGCGCCGTCTGCTCCGTCCGGGCCCTCGGCGCCCAAGACCGCGCGCCGCGCGACCACCAAGAGACCCCGCCGCAGGCGCTCCAAGCTCCCGCGCCTGCACAAGCTCCTGAGCCGCCGCTGGATGTTCCTGGCCCCGGTGGAGGGCCGCGTGTGGGCCGGTGGCTTCCGGGGCTGGGGCCTTCTGCCAGGGGAAGGCGCCTCGCTGGGCCTCGAGGTCGCCGCCGCCCCCGCCGTCCGGTGGCGGCGCGGGCGGTTCTATGCGGCGCTCGACCTCGCGGCCGGGCACCGGGAAACCCTGGGGCTCACCGTGCGGCAGACCGACCTCTCGGGCGGCCTGGTCGTGCGCGGGCGCCCAGCCTCGGGCTGGGAGCTGACGGGCCGCCTTCGGGCCAGGCGGCGCTGGCGGCTCGGGTGGCCGGATCTCTACCAACCCGTGGTGAGCAACGACGGAGCCCGCACGGGCGCGCTCCGGCCCACCGACCGGCGCGGCCGGGCCTCTCTGGCGGCGCGGGGCGCCCTGTCCTGGGCGCCGTCCAAGGCCGCTGGGGTGGTCTTCGACGGCGGCTGGGACGAGCGCGTCTACGACCAGGACCCCGCCTTCGACCCGGTCCTGCGCCCCATGCACTTGACGCCCCCGGACGCGCGCCGCCTCTGGGGGCGCCTGGCGGTGAAGACCCGCCTGCTGGACGGGCGCCTGCGGCTGCGGGCCCGCCTCGGCTTCGAGGACAAGGCGTACCGCTACGTCTTCGCGCGGGACCGGCGCACGGGGCTCACACACGCCAGCCCGGGCGGGGCACCGGCCAACCCGCTCCAGCACCTCACCCGCTGGCGCGCGGACGCGCGGGCCAGCGTCTGGTGGCGCGCGCTCCGGCTGCGGTTCGTCGTGACGCCGCGGTTCGTGCACCAGCGGGATGCGTTCCAGGGCTACTACACCTGGGACTCCGTGGGTGTGGGGACGACCTTGCGCTGGCGCGTGGCGCGGCGCTGGCGGTTCGCCGTGGCGTACGATCTCGATCTGCGCGGTTACACCCACGACGGCTACCAACCGGGCGGGGCGCACCGGCCCTTGGATGGCAGCACGAACCCCGACGGGAGCGTGGATGGAGACGCCGTGCGCACGCGCGCTCGGCACCGGCTGGACCTGGAGATGTCTTGGCGGGCGCCACGGGGCGACTGGGAGCCCTACCTCGCGGGCCGCTGGACGCGCCTGGGGACCAACTTCCCGGACTACGTACCGGGCGTGAACCCGCCCGGGATGCCCTACTCCATCGACTTCGACGCCACCTGGTGGCGAGCCGAGGCCGGGCTGCGCGTGCGCCTGTAACCAGCCAACCACACTCGTAATCCGGTCGAAAACATCCGGCACATGCGTACTTCCCAAAGAAACTCGTCGCCCATGCCCATTTGACACAACCAAGAGCGCGATCTAGCAAGTAACAGCGGGGTAGCGAGCTCCACCACGCCACACGCGGGGGGGGCTCGGCCACCGCTCGTGGTCAACCATCGGTCTCGGGGGGAACGAATGCGACGAAGGACGGTCTTCGTGGGCGCGGTGTGCGCCCTATTGGTGGGTCTGTGGGGGCCCGCCGGGCGGGCGGAGGCGCCCCCTGGTGTGGAACGCCCCTCGGAGGCGGAAGATGAGGCGCCGCTGGGGCTGGACGCCAGCGTGTTCGGCGGCGCGACCTCGACGGGCGAGGCGGGGGTCCCGCGCGCCACGGGGATGACGTTGGGGGCCTCCGTGGGCTACCGGTTCGCGGGCGCCTTCCGGGTCTGGGGGAGCTTCCGCGACACCCTCAGCCGACAGCCCTACACGAGCGTCCCCGGGGCCGGGCTCAGCCGCCTCACCCTCCAAGACGAGCAGTTCCAGGACGCGCGCCTGGGCCTGTCGTTCAACACCCTGGCGACGGTCACCGACCGGGTGTCCCTGGACGTCTATCTGGCCCCGCGCTTCGTGAACCTCCACAACCAGGCCTTCCGAGCCTGGGGCTTCGCGGGTGAGTTTGGCGGCGGCGTGGGCTTCCACCCCGTGCCGTCCTTCCACATCGAGGCGCGGGCTGGGTTCACGATGTCTTTCACGGGCACGGACCAAACGCTGGCGGCCCACGGCCTGTGGAAGTACGCCAACGCCTATCAAGCCGGCTTGCGCTGGGACTTCCGCCAGGGCGCCCAGCGCTGGTCGGTCTTCGCGCGCTGGCAAGGGGACAAGCTGGTCTTCGAGCACACTTCACGGTTCTACCAGGCCGCGGTCGCCGGCCTGGGCTTTGCTATCTAGGGGGAACACGACATGACGATGCGGAACACGAGAACCTTGGCCCTGGCGCTCGCGGCGCTTGGGACCTTTCTGCTAGCCAGCGGCTGCTCGGAGCCCATCGAGGCCCCCGAGGCCGTGATCCAGAGCCCTGGCGAGGGGCCCTTCATGGTGGGGCAGGCCATCACTTTGGATGGCTCGGCCTCCACGGACCCCAACGACATGGGGCTGAGCTACCGCTGGCGGCTCATCTCGGGACCGTCGGGGACCCAGGCGGACTTCAACCGCGACGACCTGCCCGTCGTGAGCTTCGTCCCCGACGTCCCCAGCCCCGTGAACGACGCGGGCGAGCCTACGCGCGGCTACGTCTTCGGCCTGGTGGTCGACAACGGCGTCGTGTCGTCGGAGGAGGCCACCGTGGAGGTCATGGTGACGCTCTGCGGCGCCAACGCCCCCTCGGTGGACAGCATCACGGCCACGCCCGAGGCGCCCATCACGGGCCAGGTGGTCCAGCTCGACGCCGTGGTGACGGACGCGGACAGCGCCCCCGCCTGCGGGCTGGCGCAGATGCTGCGCTACGAGTGGAAGATCGCCGCCCAGCCGGCTGGCTCCCAGGCCAAGCTCAACAACCCCACGGGGCTCAACCCGTCCTTCCAGGCCGACCGCCCCGGGGACTACCTCATCCACCTCCTGGTCCGGGACTCGGACGGCCACACCTCGGCCCTGGGCTTCCTCACCGTGACCGTGAGCGCCTGCGGCGACGCCGCGCCCACGGTGGACAGCGTCCAGCCCAGCCCCGCCTCGCCCAACACCGGTGACCTCGTGACCCTCACCGTGGCGGCCTCGGACGCCGACAACGACGCGGACACCTGCGGCCTGTCCCAAGGTATCGCGCTCGCCAGCCGCTTCCTGGAGCGCCCGGCCGGCTCCGCCGCCGCGCTGACCCCGGCCGAGGGGAGCCAGCCCTCCTTCGTGGCCGACGTCCCCGGCGACTACGTCATCGAGACCGTGGCGACCGACTCCACGGGGCGCACCGGCAGCGCCCAGACCACCGTCACCGTGAGTGAGTGCGGCTTCGCCGACCCGTCCGTGGACGGCGTCGTCGCTACGCCCGCCAACCCCAACACGGGCGACCTCGTCACCTTCGCCGTCACCGTCAGCGACGCCGACAACG
>CAYZID010000008.1:0-51373 GCA_964478315.1 uncultured Myxococcales bacterium
CACGCACTCGGCTTATTTCTTCCACGCCACCCGCGCCCCCCACGCTCACACTATCCTCCTGCTTCAGCAGCGGACCTGTCGCATAGTGGCCCCCCCACCAGCCCCGGACGCCCTGTCCTTCGACGACGACGACGATGACGACGTGGGCTTCGGGGACGCCAACGCCGGGGAGAAAACCCTGGTGGACAACCTCTTCATCCCCGACGACGTCCTCGCGGACGTCCAGGCGGGGCTGGACTGGGCCCAGCCGGAGCAGGCCGCCTCGCCCCGGGATCGTCAGGTCCGCGAGGACATGCGCGAGCTGGACTTCTACCTCACCAACGGCTTGGCGGACGAGGCGCGCGTGCTCTTGGACGAGCTGGCGGCCAAGTACGGCGACCACCCGGAGATCCAGCGCCGCAGAGAGGCGCTGAGCAAGCTGTAGCCCACCGTGAACGCGGCGCGACACCGGAGAACCGGGACGCGCCCAGGGAGGAGCAGGGACGATGTCATCGACCGAGGACACCCTCTTCGAAGAAGAAGAGGCGTTGTTCCACCAAGAGCAAGGGCTCGCGGAGATGGAGGCCGAGCTCCACGCCCAGGAAGAAGGCCTGGTGCAGATGGAGCAGCGGTTCAGCAAGCGCAACCAGACGCTGTCGAACCTCATGAGCTACATCGCCGAACAGGGTGAGAGCCTCACCCGGCGGGCCGAGGCCATCGGGCCGCGCGCGCTCAAGCTGGTGGAGGAGGCCCTGGGCGGCGAGGCGGCCACCGACGAGCTCGAGAGCGTCGTGGGCAAGCTGGAGGAACGCCAGGTCATGGTGGAACGGCGGCGCGAGTTCCTGGCTATGCGCCAGGAGCTCGCGGAGGAGCGCGGGAACCTGCTCTTGGAGCGCCAGGAGGCCATCGAGGCCGCCGAGGGGCGCTTCGAGGAGGCCGAGGAGAAGCTCTTGGCTCGGGAGCAGCTCATCGCCAAGACCCTGCGCCAGCTCCTCACGGCGGCCAGCGACCTGGAAGGCGACGACGAGGAGTCAGCGTCTTTACCACCTAGCCGTCGGCGCCCAACGCGGAGCGAGAGCACCCGCAGCGCCGGCGGCAAGCCCATGATCATCCACGCGGGCGCGACCGAGGGCGCGGACGAAGGCGCGGCGCGGCACGGGGGGCACTCGCGCCGTGAGGACGAAGCCACCCGCCGCCGCCGGGCCGGGGCCCGCGTCCAGCCCCCCACGGGGGGCTTCCGCATCACCCTGGAGATCCTCCTGGGCCCGGGAGAGTCCAGTCGCCTGTTCCGCTACGAGGAGGACGGCCCCGAGGACCTGCCGGGCGTCTTCCTGGTCACCCCGAGCCTCCTCAAGGAGGGCCGGGAGGTCCGCATGCGCATCCACCTGGGAGAGCGCCTCGTGGAGGCCGACGGCGTCGTGTCGTGGCGGCGCACGGAGGCGGACGCCGGCGGGCCTCCGGGGATGGGCATCGAGATCGCGGATCTCAAGCCCGAGGGCGAGGAGGCTCTGCGCGCGTGGATGGAGGAGTTCCCCCCGCTCGTGGTGTAGGCTAGCGCCCGTCCATGGGGAGCCCCCCACCGAGGCCATCCAGACAAACCACACACCCCCAGGGGCCGGGAGGCAAACGCGCCCAGCCCCCTGAGCACCGTCCCCCGAAGCAGCGCGCGGCGCGCCCAGCGAGGCTAGATATGGCGACCATCGAACCCGTGGAGATCGAGCTCCTGGTACACAACGCCGAGCTCCCCGACCCCGAGCTGGTGCTGGCTCGTTTCGCCGAGCACTACGCGGAGAGCGTGGAGCGGGCCCGCGACCTCGCGGCGCGGGCCGAGATGGACAGGGAGCAGGAGGCCCTGTTCGGCCCCGACGACGGGGATGACGAGCTGCTGGACATCACAGAGCTCGCGGCCGAGGGCGACAGTGGGGACGACGTAGGCGCGTTCTTCGCGGCCCAGGCGGAGGGCGACGGCGAGGCGGCCGAGGTCCCCGAGCTGGGCGACGCCGTGACCGAGCTGGACGCCATGCTCGCGGCGGCGGAAGAGATGCCGGACCTGGGTGCGTTGGGGTCGGGCGACCTCGCGGCCGCCGACGTCCCAGAGGGCGCGACCGAGGAAGGCGAGGAGGCGCCGCCGGTGTGGGACGCCGCGCCCACGGCGGAGCCCGCCGAGGATGCGGGTGAGGAGCTGGCCCCCGAGGACGCATGGTCCGCCGACCAGTGGGCGGCGGAGCCCCAAGAGGCCGAGGCCCCCGCCGCGGCGAGCGAGGCCCAGGCGGACGAGGCGGAGAGCGAGTGGTCCGCCGACCAGTGGGCCGTGGAACCCGAGGAAGCGGCGGCAGAGGCCGACGACGCGGTAGGCGAGGCCGTGGGTGACACCCACGGGGGAGGCGAGGGCGACGGGTTCGGGTTCGACGCCCCCGAGGCAGCCGAGTCCACCCCACCCATCGCCGGTGCAGATGACGCTGAGGGCGATGACGAATTCGCCAGCTTTGGCGCCCAAGGGCCCTTGGATGGGGGAGGGGCCGAGGAAGGGTTCGGGTTCGACGAGCCTGAGGCCGCCGAGTCCACGCCACCCGTCGCCGGACCAGACGACGCCCAGGTCCACGAGGACGGCGGCTTCGGAGCCCAGGGCCCCCTGGAGGCGGGAGGGGCCCCGGCTGAGGACGCGGGGTGGTCGGCGGACCTGTGGGACGCCGAGCCGGACGACGAGCAGCGGTAACCCGCTGGCTGCGTCGGGCTGGGCCGGAGGCCCTCACGACGCGGTGCGAGAGACCGCGGGCGTGGCACGTGACGGACCTGGAGTTTGACGAGCTGGCCCCGGGGGCCTATCGCACCCGTGCGCCGAGAGGCGACGGAGATGGGAGGGCCGCGTGACGCGAAGCGAGGGGCCAAGAGCGACGGAAGAAGACGCGGCGCCGGTGCGCCTCGCGGATCTCGAGGCGTGGTTCGCCGCGGGCGAGAAGCCCCGTGAGGCGTGGCGCGTGGGGGGGGAGCACGAGACGTTCGGCGTGGGGCCAGGGCACCGCCCCCTGGCCTACGAGGCGCCGGCGCCGGGCGAGCCATCGGTGCGCGGGGTGCTGGAGGGGCTGGGCGAGCGGCTGGGCTGGGAGCCCATCGTGGAGCGCGGGCGCCTCATCGGGCTGCGCGACGCGCGAGGCGACGGCGCGGCGGTGACGCTGGAGCCGGGAGGTCAGATCGAGCTCAGCGGCTCGCCTCACCGGACGGTCTTCGAGGTCGTGGCGGAGTTCTCGGCCTGGGCGCGCGCGCTCGCCCACGTGGCCGACGCCGAGCGGGTGGGCTGGATGTGGACGGGCTATCGGCCGGTGTTCTCCTTCGATGACCTGGACCTCATGCCCAAGGCCCGCTACGAGATCATGCGGCGCTATCTCCCCACGCGGGGGCGGCTCGCGCTCCACATGATGCAGAGCACGGCCACGGTCCAGGCGAACCTGGACTTCGCCGACGAGGCCGACATGGCGCGCAAGCTGCGAGCGGCCATGGGGATCTCCTCCACCGTGACCGCCATGTTCGCCAACTCCCCCTTCCAGGATGGGCGGCCCAGCGGCTTCAAGAGCACGCGCGCCCGGGTGTGGCAGGAGGTGGACCCCGACCGCACGGGGCTGCTGCCCTTCGTCTTCGAGGGCGACGGGGCGACCTACGAGCGTTATGCCCAGTGGGCGCTGGACGTGCCGCTGTTCTTTCTGGTGCGCAACGGGCGCTACGTAGACTGCGCGGGGTTGCCCTTCCGCGCCTTCCTGGAACGCGGCCACGCGGGCCACGGCGCCACCCTGGCCGACTGGGAGACGCACCTGTCCACGCTGTTCCCCGAGGTGCGCCTCAAGCGCTATCTGGAGATGCGGGGCGCCGACTGCGTGGCGCCGTCCGTGCTCCCGGCGGCCTGGGCGCTGTGGCGGGGGCTCCTGTATGACGGCACGGCGCTGGACGCCACCTGGGACCTCACCCGACGCTGGCCCTTCGCGGGGCGCCAGGAGCACCTGCGCGATGCCGCCCGCGTGGGCCTGGACGCCACGACCCCGGACGGACACCGGACCGCGGACCTCGCCCGGGAGCTCCTGGACATCGCGCGCTACGGGCTCGGGGCGCTGGACCGAGAGGCGGGCGCCGGGGACGACCCAGGAGACGCCGTCTTCCTGGAGGGTATCGCGCCGCTCACGGGCGCCGGACAGTGCCCGGCCGACCGCTGCCTCGGCTGGTACGGACAGGCACAACCCAACTCGGAGGAACTCATGGACCACTACGTCCGCGCGTGGCCCACGGATCCTCAGGAGCTAGTGCGGTTCGTCGCGGGCGATCAGCACTGAGCGCGGCTCAGGGGTCGATCTTGGACTGGATGAGGCACGCCTTGTCCAGGGCGATCGTGTGTCCGTCCCAGCTCGTGGCCTTGCCCGCGGACGCGTTCCCGCATTGGTCGTAAACGCTCGCGTACTTCTTGCACTCGTCCACGTCATCGCAGCGCAGGACGCAGGGGTGCGTGACGACCAGGTCGTAGTTGGAGGCGAGGGAGCCGGCGAGGTTGAGGCACATGTACTTCTGGATGCCGTCGCCATCGGTGAGGCTGTTGCAGACGTCTCCCGCCGTGGAGCAATCCAGGGAGCAGAAGCTGAAATCGCCCAGGAAGGCTTCCTGGTAGCAGAAGCCGGTGGCGCACTGACAGTCGCTGTCGCACGGCGCCATGATGGGGCGGTTCAGTGGGGGCGTGCACACGGGTCCGGGGTCCGGGGGGATGTCCTCGGGCACGTCCGGCGGCGCCGCGGTGTCGGGCGTGGGGCCGGGGTCGGCCGGCGCCGTGTCCTGGACCGTAGGCACGTCCTGGGGTGGTGAGGGGTTGTCCGCGAACTGGGTACCGAGATCGCCGGCGTCGTCCACGGCGACGGTGCCCTGGTCACACGCCGCGAACGCCCAGGCCCCAAGGAGGACCGCGGCGCACACCGCCGACGCAGCCGCGAGGGGCCGCGCGGTAGACGAAGATTCCCGCTGACTCATGGCGCTACTCCGCGTGGCAGGTGAAGTCCACGCCGCCGGACGTGAGCTGCTTGCACTCGGTCCACTGGTCGGACAGGGCCTTGCAGTCGTCCACGGTGTTACACTTGGGCACGACGTGCCGCCAGCGCCCCTGGTTGCCCGGGGGAAGGAGGCAGATAAAGGACTCCTTCTCCGCGGCCGTGAGCTGGGTGGTGGTGTCGCCGCAGTTGCAGCCGCGCGTGCAGAAGCCGAACTGGGTGTTCACGAGGTTCCCGTCGCCGGGGGGCAGGCACAGGCCGTAGCGGCACTCGTAGTGCTCGGTGCACGCCTCGCCGATCCCCTTGCCCCCGCCCAGGTCGGTCGAGGAGTAGTCGCACTTGCCCTCTCCCGCCGGGGGATAGGTGACGTCCGGGAGGGGTCCTGGGGTGTCCCCCGCCGTGCCCGCGTCGGGGCTCACCGCCGCGTCGGTCGTGGTCCCCGCGTCGCTGGTCGTGCCCCCGTCGCCCAGCACGGTGCCGCCGTCGACGCTGCTGGCGTCGGACCCGTTGGCGGTGGACGCCGTGGAGTCGCCGCACGCGGCCCACAGCAGGGCCGTGGACAGCGCGAGGGACAGAGCGGCGGCGGAGAAGACCGGGGCGGGAACGAGGCGGCGGCGCATGGGCTCTCCTAGGTGTGGGTGGTGACGGGGAGTATGACCGCTGACGCGGGGCGGGAGCAAGGTGCAGCACGCTCGGCGTCGTGGGAGCGCCTACAAGCCGGGGAGGTCCAGGGCGCGCCGCGCGGCGGCGAAAGCCGGGGTCCAGGCGCCGCCCTCATCGCGGATGGTGAGGGCGAGGTCGTCGACGGGCGAGACGGAGAGCGATGCGGACGACACCGGGCGGTGGGCCACATAGATTCGGTAGCGAGGCCGCTTGCCGGGCGAGGGTGTCACGACGACGCGCTGGCGGAGGGCGAGCCCGGCGGCCTCGATGGCCCGGCGCGAACGGGCGTCCTGGGCCCCGTCCATGAGGAGCACGGCCTGGCCTCCCGGCCGGAGCCACCGCGCGGCGGCCTGGGCGTAGCCCTCGACGCCGCCGCGGAGCTCGAACCGGGCGGCGGCGCGCTGGGGATCGGCGGGGAGCGTCCCGGCGCCGGGCGGCATGAACGGGGGGCTGCCCGTGACCAGGTCGAAGCCGAAATCCGCCCCCCCCTCCCCTTCGCCCCATCCCGCGAGGCCGCTGAGATCCACGTGGCGGAGGTCGCCGAGTACGGGCCGCACGCGGTCGCCGAGCCCGTTGTGGGCGACGTTGCGGCGCAGGAGCTCCAAGGACACGGGCTGGGCCTCCACGGCGACCACGTGGGCGGCGGGCAGGGCACCGGCCAACATGAGGGTCACGGAGCCTTGCCCCGCCCCGAGATCCAGGAGGCGCAAGGGTTCGCGCAGCGCGTCCCCAGCCGCCCGCGTTGCCAGGATGCCCCGCGCCGCCTGGAGGCCCACCCAGGCGCAGAGCACGTCGTCGGTGGCCGAGCGGTGCCCGCGGGCCCGCTGCCACAGGGTCAGGGACCGCGTGAGCTGCACGCGCTGGAGGGGGCCGAGGTTCACTGGCTCCTGGCTCATGCCGCCCTCCCCGCCCGCCGACCTGCGCAGGATCCTGCCACCTGCAAAGCAACTATACACTGGCAGCCGTCGGAGTCGGCGGCCGCGGGCCCACCATGCCACCGAACCCCCTTGCAGCAAAGGGGCCTCCGCTCGCTCGCAGGGCTTGGCCCGAGGCTTGCTACCAAGCACGACCGAGACGCCCACATGGAGCACGGGCCCAGGGCCTGGAGGAGGAGACGATGCGAGGCGACGGACAGATCACGAGGTGGGGGACCCCGTTGGGGGTGACGGCGATCGCGCTGGGGGCCTTGGGGCTCCTGTTGGGTGGGTGTGGAGAGTTGGCCACGGCGAGCGGAGGGGAGGGCAGCTCGTACTGGAGCCAGCCGTCGCCGGCGGCGGACGCGGGGTCCTCCCCGTCGTACGACCCCAGCGACCCGTACCAGGGCAGTGCGGACACCGCTAGCGGCGGGGTCGCAGCGGCGGACTCCTATTGGAGCGGTCCGGCCGAGGACGTGGGGCCGAACGCGAATGAGCCGGACGTCGCCACGCCCGCGCCCGACGCCAACAAGTTCGAGTACGTGGGGACCAACCCCTTCGTGACGGTGGAGCACGACCCCATCAGCACCTTCGCGGCGGACGTGGACACGGCGAGCTACGACGTCTTCCGCAAGATGCTCAACACGTTCGGCCAGCTCCCGCCCTTCGAGAGCGTGCGGCTAGAGGAGTTCGTCAACTACTTCCACTACGACTACCCCGCGCCGCCGCCGGACGCGGCGGAGCCGTTCGGGGTGGCCTTCGAGGCAGCGCCCAGCCCCTTCGCGGACACGACGCTCTTGCGGATCGGCCTGCGCGGCAAGGACGCGCCGGAGTCGGAGGAGCCAAGCCCGGCCAACCTGGTCTTCCTGGTGGACGTGTCGGGGAGCATGTCGAGCGCGGACAAGCTGCCGCTGGTGAAGAAGGTGCTGCGCGAGACGCTGACCATCTTGGAGCCCGGGAGCCGCGTGGCCATCGTCACGTATGCCGGTTACGTCGGGACGGCGCTGGACTCCACGCCCATCGAGAACGAGGGCACCATCCAGGCCGCCATCACGGGGCTGTCGGCGGGTGGGAGCACGAACGGCGCGGGGGGCATCCAGGCGGCCTACGCCCAGGCCGAGGCCCACTACGTGCCGGGCGGCATCAACCACGTGATCTTGTGCACGGATGGTGACTTCAACGTGGGCGTGGTCGGCAACGACGCGCTGGTGAGCCTCATCGAAGACAAGCGCAAGTCGGGCATCACGCTCACGGTCTTGGGCTTCGGCATGGACAACCTGAACGACTCCATGATGGAGGCCGTCAGCAACGCGGGTAACGGCGTGTACGCCGTCATCACGGACGAGGATCAGGCCGTCGACTACGTGCACGACCGGATGCTGAGCAACCTCCACTACATCGCCAAGGACGTGAAGATCCAGGTGGCCTTCAACCCGGCCCTGGTCACGGCCTACCGGCTGCTGGGCTACGAGAACCGGGCCATCGCCGACGTGGACTTCACGAACGACAAGGTGGACGCCGGCGAGGTGGGTACCGGGCACACGGTGACGGCGCTGTACGAGCTGGTCCTGGCGGGCGGCTACGTACCGGCGGTCGAGGGTGCGCCGCCGTTGGAGGACGGCCCGCCCGCCGAGGGTGAGGGCGTGGGCGAGCCCGCCCCCGAGGGCGCGCTGTGCGAGGTCCGCGTGCGCTACAAGGACGTCACGGCGACGGAGGACGACCCGGCCTACCAGAGCAACTTCCCGCTCACGCCGCACATGGTGGCCGCGAGCCTGGATGAGACGTCCGGCGACTACCAGTGGGCCATCGCCATCGCGGCCTTCGCCGAGATCTTGAAGCACAGCCCCTACGGGGACCTGGCGAACCTGAGCACGATCGAGGAGCTCACGAGCGCCTGGGCGGGGACGGACCCCGACCGCAACGAGTTTCTGAGCCTGCTGGCGACGTCCACGCTCCTCCTGACGAACGCGGGCGCCGTGCACTAGGCGAGCCCCCCCGCGAGCGGTCTTCTCCTCCCCGGCCGCGGCCCCCCCCCAGCCCCGGCACGCCAACCTCCCGGCGTGTCGGGGCTTCCCTTTATGCCCCGGCCAACGAGCGGTTTCGGAGGCGGAGGCGGGCGGGGAGGCGAGCGCGGCAGCGGTGGCGGGAGCGGAAGCGAGAGCGGAAGCGAGAGCGGTGGCGGTGGCGGGAGCGGAAGCGGTTGCGCGCGCGGAAGCGGGCGCGGGTGCAGGAGCGGAAGCGGGTGCGGGGGCGGGTGCGGACGCGGTGGCAAGCGCGGAGGCCAAGAGCGGGCGCGAGCGCGTGGGGTTCTGCATCCTCCTTCGCGGTTGACGCCAGGGGCCCGGGGGTGGCCCCATCGTGGTCGTGAACCCCTCCACCTCGCGCTCGATGGTCGTCGCCCGCCGCGCTCTCCGCGCCGCGGACTCGCTGGTGCTGGTCGCCTGCGCGCTGGCCTGGCCGCCCGCCTGGGCGGGGCCGGGGGCCGCCCCGCGGTCGCCCGCGGGGGTCCGCGAGGTGGACGGGGTGGTGCGGGACGCCCAGGGGCGCGTGCTCCACCGGCGGCTACCCCCTGGAGACGGCGAGGGGGGCGAGGCGGAGTTCGTCTACGATCCCCGGGCCAGCGGAACCATCCCCGCGGAGTTGCACCGGGGAGAGCAGGTGTTGGAGGCGCCAGAGGCGGATCCTACGCCCGGCGATGGGGAGGGTGTCTACGCCCCCGATGGGCTCCGTCGAGCCGACCCTGCGGCCGCGGGGGGGGCGGGGCCCGAGGGAGTGCAGGATCCACGCGCGACCTTCGCGGACCACGCAGCGCCGGACCGTGCCACGCAGCGCGAGGGGCGGCTGGACTATCACGCGACCTTCGACCCCTCCGTGGTGCCGTTCAAGCGCAACCGCGCCCTCAACGCGGTCGGGGCGGACTACACGCTGCACCTGGAGCCCGGTGCCATGCGGCCCCTAGAGCCGGTGGGGAACCACCCCACGGCCGGCTGGGAGGTCTTCTGGGGCTCCGTGCTGCTCGATCTGGCGCCCGGCGAGACGACCCCCATTCCCAGCGTGAGCCCCCAGAGCCGCATCCTGTCCTACGAGGCGACGCCGCCCGTGCCCATCGCCTTCCTCCGAGACGAGGCGGGGAACTTCTACGTCCGCAGCCAGGGGGGCGGCCGGGTGCGCCTGGTCTTCGTGATGGACGCGCCGCGGTCGTACTTCGGGGCGGCCATCCCCGACGGGGTGTTCTTGCGGGACCTCCCTCGGAGCGCGGTCCGGCGCGTGTCTCCGCGGGTTCGCCGGGCGGCGCGGGCGGTGGCCCGAGCGGTGGGCGTGGATACGCGGCGCCCCTACCGCGAGGTCTTGGGCAAGCTCGTGCGGTACTTCCGGAGCTTCGAGCCGGGCGACCCGCCCTCCCCCACCGGCGACATCTACCGGGATCTGGCGCTGGGGCGTCGGGGGATCTGCCGGCACCGGGTCTTCGGCTTCGTCGTGACCGCCTTGGGCTTGGGGATCCCGGCGCGCTACGTGTTCAACGAGGCCCACGTCTTCGCGGAGGTGTACGTCCCAGGTGTGCAGGGCGGGCCCGGTGGGGGCGGCTGGATGCGCGTGGACCTGGGCGGTGGAGCCGAGCGCCTGGTCATCCACGACGCCGAGACCAAGGTGCGGCACCAAGACGCGGGGCGAGACCCCTTCGCGGGCACCACGGGGGCTTCGGGCGCGGCGCCGGGACCGGACCACGCGGCGGGAGCGCAGGTGGTGGAGGGACTGCCACCCACGCGGCGCGCCGGGCCCACCACCTCACCGACTGGGGCGTCCCAGGAGGGGACCACCCCGAGGAGCGCAGCGACGCCCACGGCGTCGAGCGCCGGTTCCACGCCCAGCGAGGAAAGAACAGGGGCCGCGTCCATGCCGCCACCCGCGCCGCTCCGGTTGGACAACCCCTTGGCGCGGCCCACACGCACGACGCTGGTCGTCGGGCGGCGCGTCCTCTTTCGGGGGGAGGCCCTGGAAGCCTCGGGGGTGGTGACGACCCAGGCGGGCGTGCCCGTGCGCGACGGGCTCGTGCAGCTCGTGGCGCGGGACCCCAGCGGAGGCCAAGCCCGGCTGCTCGGTGCCGCGCGCACGGCCGTAGACGGGACGTATCGGCTCACCGTGACCGTACCCAAAGAGCTGCCGCCGGGGAGCTGGGACATCACGGCGGAGTTCCTGGGCGGCCCCGACCTGGCCCCATCCCGGAGCCCCTGACCGCGGGCGGCGACCGCTGCCGCCACCGCGACCGCTGCCGCCTCCGCAACCGCACCCGCTGCCGCGCTCGCCCAAACGGAGGGAGCGCGGCGCCCATGCCCCCCCGGCGCGGCTCTTTTTTGCCCGAGCCTGATCCCGGACGTAGCCTGGAGTGTGGACCGAGGCGCGGAGAGAGCGCGCGACGGAGGCGCCCATGAATGAGCTGCGGACCACACTCGCCGGGACCGGGAGGAGACCTACGCCGCGACGCACGGGCTGGGGGCGGAGCTGGGTGGCGCTCGCGTGCGCGACCCTCGTCGGGGGCGCGGGCCTCGCGAGGGCGGAGCCCCCCGGGCGCATCTTCCCCCACGACGAGGCCCAGGTGCGAGTCACCGTGCCGGCGACTTGGGAGCTGGAGACCGAGGAGGATCTCATCCAGGTCCAGCCCGCCGACGGCAGCGTCGTGGTGATCTTGGACGTGCTCCCCGCCAAGACCCTGCCCCGCGCCCTCGACGCCCTGGACACCGAGCTCCGCCGGGTGGTCCAGCGCCCCACCCTCCGCGCCCAGAGAGCCGTGGAGATCCACGGCCTCCAAGGCTACCGCGTGGACGGCGAGGCCACCGTGGACGGCGTCCGCGTGGACCTCAACGTGCTCGTCCTGGAGACCCCGAGCGGGCGCGTGCTCGTGGGCATGGCCTTCGGCGCCCAGGGGCGCTACGAGCCACACCGCACCCGCGTCGAGGGGATCTTCGCCAGCGTCACCCCGCTATGACCCCAGCCCCCGGCCCACCCGCTGCCGGGAGCAAGCGCCGTCAGTAGTCCTCGGGCGCGCACTTGTTCGGCGGGCGCATGAGCTCCAGAAGGTCCTGCTGGAAGGTGTCCAGGTCGTCCGCCGACACGTCCAACACCTGCCCCCCGCCCGCCTGGGCGATCTTCGCGTTGCTGAAGGCCGTGTGCACGGCGAGGTTTACGACGCTCACCGTCACGCGCAGGGGCTGGCCGTCGGGCGTGTTCAGCGCGTTGAGCCCGGGCGGCGCCACGTAGCGGGGCACCGTGGCCGCGTCCTCGCCCGGCCCCACGCACACGCGGGCCTCACACGCGTCGGCTGGCCCCTCCACGCACCGACAGACCGCCTCGCCGCGGCAGTCGGCGTCGTCCTCGCAGCCCAACCCAAAGGCCAGGCGCTTGGCCTGATTCTGGGGGTTGAAGAAGTCGTCCGGGTCCCGCGCCGGGTTCTGCGCCCCATCGGTGAACAGGACGATGAAGTTGTCCCGACAGTGGGCGTAAGGGTCCACGCACCGCCCGGGCTGGTCCGCGGGGACGCCGTCGTCGCGGTGACACAGGTAGCCCGCCGAGCCGCAGTCGTGGGTCGTCTGGCAGGGCTTGCCGTCCACCCGGACGAAGCGCCGGAAGTACTCGCCCGCGTAGAACAGGCTCTTGCCCAAGGGCGTCTCCCCCGCCGCGCGCAGCTCGTTGTCCGTGTGGGTGAAGCAGCGCTTGCCCGCCGACACCTGGCCGCACAGCCCCGAGGCGCACTCGGCGTTCGAGTTGCACAGCTCGCTGGTGCCTCCCAGGAGCTCGCGCATGTCGAACCATTCGAGTAGCCGGTCCGTGTTCTCGTAGTCCATCTGCTTGGGGAAGGGGACGATGATGGCCTCGCCCATCCCGGCGTCGAACCAGCCCCCCTCCTGGGTCGCCATGGCGTCGTCGTCGCCCGAGATCACGGCGTCCGTCGTGGGGAAGTACCACCCCGACTTGCAGTCACCCGGCTTGGACAAGAGCTCCCGCTGGGGGAAGCGCTGGAGGGCGAACTGCACGTGCCCCCCCACCGCCGCTTTGATGTTGTCCGAGAACACCTTCTTCGCCATCGTGATGAGGGTGATGGGGTCCTCGGGGTCTTCGCAGGCGGGGAAAGGCTCCAAGCAAGGGTGCGTCCCGTCTCCACACGCCTGGTCGGGATAGAGGGGGAAGTTCACGTACTGGTTCATGGACCCCGAGGTGTCGAAGATGAGCAGCACGTTGTGGCGCACCCGCTGACAGGCACCGTCGTAGCAGGCCTGCCCGCCCCCGCAGGTCTTCTCCACCCAAGCCGATCCGTCCGACGTACACTGCCGCGTGTGGGTCGGGTCCAGGCAATCTTTGTACAGGGGCTCGCACACGCGCTCGGCGCAGTGGGCGCTGATGGCGTCATCCGTCACGCACACCTCGCCCGGCCCGCACCCGATGGGCTCGAAGAAGCCCCGCGCCACGGCCCCCGGCCCCAACAGCCGCGGCTCCTCGCAAAGCTCCAGCGCCCCCGTGGGCCCACAGCGCTCGGTGCGCTTGAGGCAGTCCACGCACACCTCGGCCAAGGTGTGGCAGAACATGCCTTCGGGGCAGTCCGCGTCCCCGTTCGCGCGATCGCAGGGCGTGAAGGCGCCAGAGCCGTCTCCAGCGTCCACGTCGGCGTCGGCCCCCGCACCTGCGTCGTCCAGCGCACCCGCGTCCGGCACGTCCGGCGGCGGGATCTTCGGGACCTCGCAGGCCGCGACGCCCGTCCACAGCGCCGCTGCGGCCATGAGTCCACGCCAGATCACCACACGCGCGAAGCGCGGGGGCGCGGAGAGCGCGGAGCCGCTCCCTCGCACGCGCCGTTGGATGCTCGCCATTCGTCTCACACGCTCCCCGGCTCGAGACCGCCCTTCACCGTCCGCCTGGCCCCAGCCTACGTGTCCCGATGGGTCGGGGGAACCCCTGCCACGACGGCGCCCCACGCCCACGCGCCTACACGTCCAGAGACTGCCCGCTGGAGGCCAGCCCCTCGGGGCCGCGGAGCCGCCGGAGCAGGCGCACGAAGGCGGCCCCCACCTCGGCGGGATCGCGGTAGGAGCTGGTGTCCTCCCCACCGAGCACGTCGCGGAGCATGTCGGTGCTCACCATCCCAGGCGCCACGGGCACGCTGACGATGCCGTCTGCGCGGTGCTCCTCGGCCACCACCTTGGCGAGCCCCTCCACCGCGTGCTTGGCCGCCGCGTAGGCCCCGAAGCGAGGCAACCCGAAGCGCCCAAGCCCGCTGGACAGCCACACCAGGACGCCGCCGCCAGCGCGCTGGAGCGCCGGGATCGCGGCCTTGGCGATGCGGAACTGGGCCGTCACGTCCAGCTCCATGACGCGGGCGAAGACGTCGTCCGGGGTGTCCACGACGCGCCCCATGCGCCCGAGGATGGCGGCGTTCAGGATGACGGCGTCCAGGCGGCCAAAGGCGTCCTCGGCGGCGGCCACGAGGCGGGTACCCAGGTCCGCCTCGGCCAGATCGCCGGCCACGGCAATCGCCTGCCCGCCCTGGGACCGCGCGGCCTCGGCGGCGGCCTCGGCGGCGCCCTGGGTGCGGGCGTGACAGACGACGTGGGCGCCCGCCTGGGCCAGCGCCAAGGCCGTCGCGCGGCCGATTCCGCGGCTCGTGCCGGTCACGGCCACGGCGGCCCCGGCGACTCGGTCTGCAGAGGGAGTGATCTTTGTCATGCGCGGCGTTATAGGTCAGCTATCCACGTCACGTACAGGTCCGCGACGGGCGCCGCGCGCGAGCGGCGATCCCGGGAGCGGGCGTGCGAGGCGCGGAAGGCGGGCGCGCGCGCAGCGGCGTCCCCGGCACACCCCGGCTCCAAGGAGGGCTCGTCATGACCCACGGGAGGAACACTGGGCGCGGGAGCGCGGGCGGAGGAAGGGCGGGAGGCCCCACGCGAGCACCAGCCAGCCTCGCCTCGTTCCAGGTGGACGCGGCGACGGCCGAGGCCATGGCGGAGCACCTCCTGGGGCTCCTGGATGTGGACGCCACGAGCGGCCGCGAGGCGGCCATCGTGGACGCCACCGAGGCACTCTGCGCGCGCCTGGACCTGCCGACGCGGCGCCTACCCGTGGAGCCCGGCCGGGACAACCTCCTGGTGGGGCCCGCGGACGCCCGCGTGCTGCTGTGCACGCACCTGGACACCGTGCCGCCGCACATCCCCGCGCGGCGCGAGGGGGACGTCCTGTACGGACGCGGCGCCTGCGACGCCCTGGGCTGCGCCGTGTCCATGCTCCACGCGCTGCGGATGCTGCGCCAAGCGGGCTACACCGAGCGCGTGGGCTGCCTGCTGGTCATCGGAGAGGAGACCGACCACGCGGGCGCCCGGGCGGTGGCGGACGGTCCCCTGCGCCCCGAGCACATCATCTTGGGCGAACCTTGCGGGTTGCACCCGGCGGTGGGGCAGAAGGGGCTGCTCAAGGTGCGGCTGCACGCCACGGGGCTCGCGAGCCACTCGGCCTACCCCGAGCAGGGCAGCTCGGCCGTCCACCACATCCTGGACGCCCTCCACGCCCTGCGCCACACGCCGCTGCCGGCCGATCCGAGCCTGGGTGAGACGACCGTGAACGTGGGCATGGTCCACGGCGGCGTGGCCCCCAACGTCATCGCGCCCGAGGCCGAGGCCGTCGTCCTGGCTCGCTGCGCGGCTCCCGTGGACGCGGTCCTGGGCGAGATCGAGGGGCGGCTACCGCCCGGCGTCACGTGCGAGGAGTTGGGGCGCGCCGAGCCCTTCGAGTTCCTGGCCGACGAGGACCTCCTGGGGGTGGCGGCCGGCGCTGCCGTGCCCTTCAACACCGATGCCCACTCGCTCGCGCCGCTCGGAGCGAAGATGACGCTCATGGGACCAGGGGATATGCGCTGCGCCCACGCCGACGGCGAGCAGATCACGGTGGGCGAGCTGGCGGAGGGTGCGACCGCCTACGCTCAGGTCGCGGCGCGACTGGGCTAGCCCTACGCCGCACACAGCGTTGGGGCCGGCACCGCACACCTCCCCGCGGTGCGCGATGGGGTCAGATCCTGCATCCAAGCGGTCGCGGCGCTATACTGCTCGGCCGACTGAGCCGCGCGACGACGATCGGGAGCAGTGCGCCATGAACGCCGACACACCCATCCATGACCACGCCTGTCGCTTCCCGCTCGCCCCCGTGGGCGGGCGCCCCCGAGGCCGCCGCCCGGCGCGGCTGTGGACGCTCGGGGTGGGGCTGCTCCTCGCGGCGGTGGCGGCGCCCGCCCCCGGCTGCGTGGACTCCGAGATCACGGGGAGCCTCGCCGACGCCAAGACCAGCGACGGGCCGGGCCTGGACTTCTCGCCCTTCGACATCTTCGTGGACGATGACGGGCCCCGTCCGGACACGCCCCCAGACGTGATCCCAGACGTCCCGGACGTCGGTTGCGCCACGGACGAGCAGTGCCAGGGCGTCTTCGGGGATCTCGTGGGCCCGTGCGGCGTCGAGCGGTGCGTGGAGGGACGCTGCGCCCTGGCCCAGCGCGCCGAGTGCTGCGCCAGCGACGCCGACTGCCCCCCAAACATGGACCCGTGCGTGGTCTCCGTGTGCCCCGTGCCGGGTTGGCACTGCGTGGACCAATACATCTGCGGCGAGTGCGTCGTGGACGCGGACTGCCAGGCGCAGGCGCCCCCGTGCGCCATCGGGCACTGCGAGGACGGCGTGTGCGCCTACAGCGACGACGGGCTGTGCTGCAAGGGCGCCGGGGACTGCGAGGATCTCAACCCCTGCACGACCAGCCAGTGCGTGGACGGGAGTTGCCAGTCCCAGATCGTGGCAGGGGGGCCCGGTGTGCCGCCCCAGTGCTGCGCCGCCGAACCGGCGCTGCTCACGTCCTTCGCCCCGGCCCCGCCCATGTTGGTGGTGGCCACCATGCCCTTCGTCACGTGGCGCCCGGCGGCGGTGTCGGCGTTCGCGGGCGACGTGCCCGTCCTGACCCCGCCGGCCTTCCTGTACCTGGGTGATCCCGACGAGTTCCAGCTCTTCACACCACCGGGCGAGCCCGTCGAGGCCACGGCGCGCATCCCGGTGGGGCCGGTGGTGCCCGGACACGCCGTGGAGGTCCACATGCAGGTCTACGAAGACCTCCTCCCCGGCGACGCGGACCAGTGGGAGATCTTCCTGCGCTCGACCTCGGGAGAGAAGCGCCAGATCGTAGACAAGAACGCGCTGCTCTCGGCCGGCCCCCCGTTCGTATGGAAGCCCGTCACGAAGAAGGTCGTCTTCGAGCAGCCGGGATCGCTGACCCTGGTGCTCCGCTACCGAAACGAGGTGCCCGTGGACTTCCCGCGCTTCGGGATGGCCGTGGACGACGTGTCGGTGCAGCTCGACTGCGGCGGCGGTGGTCCGACGTGCACGAACGACGCCCAGTGCGCCGTAGACGGGCTCTGCGTCAAGGGGCTGTGCCAGGGCGGCCAGTGCGTGGTGGTGCCCATCCCGGGCTGCTGCCTCTCGGACGAGCAGTGCCCCGCATCGCCAGACCCGTGCGTGCAGGCGCTCTGCAAGGACAACCAGTGCGTGCCCCAGCAGCTCCCCGGGTGCTGCACGGCCGACTGGCAGTGCCCCCAGACGCCCGAACCCTGCGTGAACGTGGCGTGCCTGGACAACCAGTGCGTGCCCCAGCCGGTGGAGGACTGCTGCCAGGGGCCCTGGGACTGCCCGCCGCCGCCCGAGCCGTGCACCCAGTATGCGTGCGTGGGGCAGCAGTGCGTGCTCGAAAGCGACCCCAACTGCTGCGAAGGGCCCGAGGACTGCCAACCCCTCGGTCCGTGCGCCTACGCCACGTGCGAGAACGGGCAGTGTCTCTACGACACGATCCCCAACTGCTGCGAAGGGGATTGGGACTGCCCACCGTCCCAGGGCTGCACCGACTACCAGTGCATCGCCAATCAGTGTGTGGCGACGCCCATCGGCGACTGCTGCGAGAGCGACAGCCAGTGCGTGGACAACGATCCGTGCACCAAGGACGTGTGCGTCTTCGGCGCGTGCCAGCACCCCGCCGACCCGACGTGCTGCGTGGGCCCCGAGTGCTGCACGCCCGACGTCTGGCAGGCCCACTTCGACACGGGCAACGACGGCTTCGTGTTCAACAACGACCAGCCCGCCGTGGGCTGGCAGGTAGCCAAGCTCCCGTCCTACGCGCTCTCGCCGCCGGGCGTCCTGTACTACGGCAACCCGGCCACGATGAACTACGACACCGGGGACGCCGCGAACCGCGGCACGGCCACGTCACCCGCCATCACGCTGCCTCCGTCGGCGGAGAAGATCACGCTCTCGCTGTGGGTGCAGATGCAAACGGAGCTGGTGCCCCAGTACGACCAGCTCCGGCTTTCGCTGGTGAGCGCCGAGGGCCCGCAGGTGGAGCTGTGGAGCAAGGCCGAAGGGCCGGGCGGCGGGGACTGGTTCAAGCTGACCTTCGATCTCACGCCCTACGCGGGGCTCACGGGCTATCTGGTGCTGTCCTTCGACACGATTGACGGCGTGGAGAACAGCACCCTGGGCGTGCTGGTGGACGACATCGTCGTGAGCGCCCAGTGCGGGGCGCCGGCGTGCACGAGCGCAGCGGACTGCCCCGACGGCCCGCCCTGTACGAGCGCGCAGTGTGTGGGTGGGACGTGCCAGTACGAGGAGATCACCGGCTGCTGTACGGGCGATGGCCAGTGCGACGACGGCGACGCCTGCACGCTGGACACCTGCGGGGACGACGGGGCGTGCGCCCACCAGCCCCTACCGGGGTGCTGCTCGTCGGACCAACAGTGCGAGGACGGCAACCCCTGCACGGCGAACTTCTGCGTCCAGGGCGTGTGCCAGAGCCAACCGCTGCCGCTCCCCGGGTGCTGCCAGGACGACGGCGACTGCGACGACGGCGTGTTCTGCACGGTGGACCTGTGCTCGGACCTGGGCGTGTGCCAAAACCTGCCGCAGCCCGGCTGCTGCCAAAGCGACGGCGACTGCGACGACGGCTCCAAGTGCACCGTGGATACGTGCAACCCCTTCCTGCACACCTGCTACAACGACCCCGTGCCCGACTGCTGCACGAGCGCCCTGGACTGCGTGGACGACAACCCGTGCACCGGCGACGTGTGCGGCCCGAACGGACAGTGCTTCTACCCGGTGCTCCCGGGCTGCTGCACGTCCAGCGACGACTGCGACGACGGGCTGCCCTGCACGGGGGACTACTGCAACCCCGACACCGGGCAGTGCACGCACCTGCCGATCCCGGGCTGCTGCGCCACCGCGGCGGACTGCGACGACGGCGACGCCTGCACCCTGGACGCCTGCGACCCCGACACGGGCAAGTGCTACTACTCCCCGGCGCCAGCGTGCTGCCAGCCCGGCGACCCGTGCGACGACGGCGTCCCCTGCACGGTGGACTTCTGCGACCCCGCGACCCAGCAGTGCACGCACGAGCCCATGCTGGGATGCTGCCAGAGCGACGAGGACTGCCAGCCGCCCTCGGACTGCGTGGTGGGGGCCTGTGACGTCACGAGCGGTGTGTGCCAGTTCAAGGTCCTGCCGGGCTGCTGCCTGAACACGGCGGACTGCGACGACCAAGATCCCTGCACCGACGATCTGTGCTCGGACTTCGCGTGCAGCCACGTACCCCAAGCGGGGTGCTGCGAGACCAGCGCGGACTGTCCGTCGCCGGACCCGTGCATCGTCGGCCTGTGCGCACCGGATGGGCAGTGCGACTACCAGCCGGCGCCGGGGTGCTGCGTCACCGACCAGGACTGCGACGACCAGGACCCCTGCACGGCGGACGTGTGTGGCCCGGACAGCCAGTGCCACCACAAGGAGATGCCCGGCTGCTGCGCCACGGACCAGGACTGCGACGACTTCAACAAGTGCACGACGGACCTGTGCCAAGGGGGCCAGTGCCAGCACGAGTACGACATCAACTGCTGTCAGACCGACGGCGAGTGCGACGACGGCAACCCGTGCACGACCGACACGTGCCTGACGGTGAGCCAGTTTGGGATCTGCCAGTACCAGCCCACGCCGGGACCTGGCTGCTGCGTGGGCGACGGGGAGTGCCAGGGGCCGCCGTGCACGCTCGGCACGTGCGAGAACTTCCAGTGCGTCTATGCCCCCGACCCGAGCTGCTGCAGCGAAGGGGGGCAGTGCGACGACGGCGACCCCTGCACCGCGGACTCCTGCGTCGACGGTGTGTGCCTGTCGTCGCCCATCGACGGCTGCTGCACGGGCGACCAGGACTGCGACGACGGCGACACCTGCACGGGCGACTACTGCAACCCGCAGACGCACACCTGCGTGCACCTCGCCGACCCGTCGTGCTGCACGAACGACGCGGACTGCGACGACGGCAACGCCTGCACGACGGGGACCTGTGGACCGGACGGCACCTGCACTCTGATGCCGGTCATCTGCCCGGACGATGGCGACGCCTGCACGACGACCTACTGCGACCCCACGGTGGGCTGCCAGACGGTCCCCGTGCCGGGGTGCTGCCAGAGCGCGGCGGACTGCGACGATGGGGACGTGTGCACCACCGACCTCTGCGCGCCCGGCGGGCTGTGCCTCCACGCGCCCGTGTCCGAGTGCTGCCAGGATGACGCGGCGTGCGACGACGGCGACGCCTGCACCGCGGACTCGTGCGCCACCGACCACTCCTGCCAGCACGAGCCCATCCCCGGGTGCTGCGCCGCGGACGGCGACTGTGACGACGGCAACCCCTGCACGGCGGACTCGTGCACGGCGGCGGGGAGCTGCGCGCACGTCTTCGACCTGAACTGCTGCGCCGTGGACGGCGACTGCGACGACGGCAACGCCTGCACGGACGACGTCTGCATCCCCCTGAGCGGGGGCGGGGGCATCTGCCAGCTCATCCCCAACGGCGGGCCCGGGTGCTGCGCCACGGCGGCCGACTGCGACGCGGGGCCCTGTGAGACAGCCACCTGCGACGCCTACCAGTGCGACATCCAGCCCATCGCGGGGTGCTGCTCCGCGGACGCCCAGTGCGACGACGGTGACCCCTGCACGGCGGACGTCTGCGCGGACGGCGTGTGCGCCCACGGGGTGCTCCCCGGCTGCTGCGTGAGCGACGCCCAATGCGACGACGGTGACCCCTGCACGGCGGACGCCTGCGCGGGGGGCATGTGCCAGCACGTGGCGACCGGGCCCGGGCAGTGCAAGACCGCCGCCGACTGCGACGACGGGGATCCCTGCACAGTGGAGAGCTGCGAGGGCTGCGGCCAGTGCGTGGTGAGCGCCGTGACTTGCGACGACGGAGACGCCTGCACGACGGACGTGTGCGACGCGGCGGCCGGCGGGTGCGTCTTCACGAAGACGGACTGCGACGACGGAGATCCCTGCACCGTGGACGCCTGCGACGCCACCACCGGCGCCTGCACCCACACGCCGGGCGGCGCCTGCTGCCAGACAGCGGCCGACTGCGACGACGGAGACGCCTGCACCACGGACGCCTGCGTGTCGGGGACGTGCGAGCACCAGCAGGCCCCGGGGTGCTGCACGACGGACGCCGACTGCGACGACAACAACAAGTGCTCCACGGACTCCTGCGTGGGCGGCTCGTGCCAGCACGAGTACGACATCTTCTGCTGCCAGGCGGACGCCGAGTGCGACGACGGCAACCCGTGTACGAAGGACACGTGCATCACCTACTTGCAGTACGGCATCTGCCAGTCCACGCCCACGACGGGGCCGGGCTGCTGCATGAACGACGAGAGCTGCCCCGCGGAGCCCTGCCAGACGGCCACGTGCGACAACTTCCAGTGCACCTACCAGGACGACCCCACGTGCTGCCAGTCCGACGTGGACTGCGATGACCAGGACCCCTGCACGGTGGACGCCTGCGGCGATGACGGGAGCTGCTCGCACACGCCCACGGGGGACTGCTGCCAGTCGGCGGCAGACTGTGACGACGGCGACGCTTGCACGGTGGACGCCTGCGACGTGTCGAGCGGGACCTGTCTCAACCAAGCCATCATCGGCTGCTGCACGACGGCGGCGGACTGCGACGACGGCGACCAGTGCACGACGGACACCTGCACCTCCGGCCAGTGTGCCCACGCCACGGTGCCGGACTGCTGCAAGGACGAGGTGGCAGCGTACTACCCGTTCGACCCGGGGACGTTGGTAGGCTGGAGCATCGACCCGCCGGAGGTGCCCGGCGAGGTGACCTGGTGGATCCACGGGGGGCAGGCCGTCTCGGCCCCCACGGCGCTCTACATGGGCAACCCGGAGACGGGCAACTTCGACAACGGCCAGGCGGTCAAGGCCACGGCGCTGTCGCCGCCCATCGCGATCCCCAACCGGCCCTTCGCCTCACTGGAGTTCCGGGTGTGGCTGGACGTGGAGTTCGGCAACACCTACGACGCCTTCGAGATCCGCGTGGTCCCCTTGGACGCGGCCGGTGGCGCCGGGGGCGCCGTGACGGTGTGGAGCAAGCAGACGGTCCCCGCGGGCCAGTACCGGACGTGGGTGCTGTCACACGCCAACCTCTCGCCCTGGGCCGGGCAGACGGTGCGGCTCCTGTTCGCCTTCGACTCGGTGGACCAGTGGGTGAACGACACCGAGGGCATCTACGTGGACGAGCTGCGTGTGCGCGCCCTGTGCCAGGACCCGGGGTTCTGCCAGGGCGACGCCGAGTGCGCGGACAAGGACCCGTGCACGGTGGACCAATGCGTGGGCAACCAGTGCGTGCACCAGACCCAGGCGGACTGTTGCACGACGGCGGCGGACTGCGACGACGGCTACGCGTGCACGACCGACACCTGCGTAAGCAACGAGTGCGTGAACACCAAGGTCGCGGGCTGTTGCGTCTACGACTCGGAGTGCGACGACGGGGTGGCCTGCACGGTGGATGCCTGCGACACCGCGAACAACGCCTGCGTGCACACGCCCACGGCGAGCTGCTGCCAGTCCGCGGCGGACTGCGACGACCAGGACCCCTGCACCCTGGACACCTGCGAGGGCGAGAGCTGCCAGCACGGCCCCACGACGGACCCCCAGTGTTGCACGGGTCAGGTCTGGCTCAGCGAGGACTTCAACGACGCCTCGACCGGGGGCTTCACGGTGGTGGCCGACGGCTCCGGGGCTCAATGGCAGCCGCACAACGACCGCTGGTGGTCCCCGCCCTTCGCCCTCTACTACGGCGATCCCATGATCGGCAGCTACGACACCGGGGGGCGCACGCACGGGACGGCGGTCTCTCAGGCGGTGGACGTGCCGCCCAGCGCCCAGCACCCCACCTTGCGCTTTCAGGTCTACCTGGACATCCAGCCCCAGAGCGGGCGGGACCTCCTGTCGGCCTCGGTCCTCATCGACGGCACGCTCTACGAGGTCTGGAACAAGGGCGCGGTCGCCCCGAGCCAGTACCAGCAGTGGGTCGCGGTGTCCGTCCCCTTGCCCCCCGAGGCGTCCGGGGCCACGGTCCAGGTCCAGTTCCAGTTCGACTCGGTGGACGGCTTCGACAACAGCGGCGAGGGCGTCTACCTGGACGACGTGACCTTGCTCGACGACTGTCCCTGAGTGCCGCGGCCGCGACCACCCAGCCCACGGGACGGACGGAAGCACGTCCTCCGTGGTTGGGCGACCGCGGCCACATCGCTCTCGCTCACACCCGGTCGACCCGGGTTCTGCGCTACAGCGCGTCGAGCGCCCGCTGGAAGCGCTGCTCGGCCTGCTCCACCACGGGCTCCAAGGCGGAGTTCCCCACCAAGCCCAGGGTGACGCGGGGGTTGATGATGGACACGATGGAGGCGCCGTCGACCTCTTGTACGACGACGTGGCAGGGCAGGAGCAGGCCGATCTGGGGCTCCACGTGCAGGGCCTCGTAGGCCAGCGTGGGGTTGCAGGCACCCAAGACCACATAGGGCCGGAAGTCCGCGTTGAGCTTCGCCTTGAAGGTAGCCTGGACGTCCACCTCGGTGAGGATCCCGAAGCCCTGGGCGGCCAGGGCTTCGGTCACCCGCGCCCGCGCCTCGGCTAGGGTCACGCCCTCCAGTCGTCGCTCGTTGCTGTACATACTCATGAGTCTCTCTCCCAAGGTTGGGTCTGTGGTTGCTTGTGGTGGTCGATTGGTTGGCGAGGCCCCGCGGGGGCTCAAGTCCGCCGGTCGCCCGCCTCGGACCGGGCGTGACGCACGGTCCGAGGCGACGAAGCTCAGAGCTTGGCGCTGCGCAGCCGCAAAGCGTTGGCCACGACGGACAGGGAGCTGAAGCTCATGGCCGCGGCAGCGAGGACCGGGCTGAGGAGCAGCCCAAAGACAGGGTACAGCACCCCGGCAGCGATGGGGATACCCGCCGTGTTGTAGGCGAAAGCAAAGAACAGGTTCTGTTTGATGTTCGCCATGGTCAGGCGGCTCAACCGGCGCGCCCGGGCGATGGCCCGCAGGTCCCCCTTGACCAGGGTGACGTCGGCGCTCTCCATGGCCACATCCGTCCCCGTCCCCATGGCGATCCCTACGTCGGCCAGGGCCAGCGCCGGCGCGTCGTTGACGCCGTCCCCCGCCATGGCGACCACCCGGCCCTCGCCCTGGAGGCGCTTGACCACGTCGGCCTTCTCGTCGGGCAACACGCCGGCGATGACCTCGTCGATGTCCAGCGTGCGCGCTACCGCCTCGGCGGTGGTCTGGCTGTCGCCCGTGAGCATGACGATGCGCAGGCCCTCGGCGTGCAGCTCCTCGATGGCCTCGGGTGTGCTGGCCTTGACGGGGTCGGCCACGCTGATGACACCCGCGGGGCGGCCGCCCTCACCGAGCAGGGCGACGAACATCACGGTCTGGCCCTCGGCCCGCAGGGCCTCGGCGTGCGCCGCCAGAGGAGCCAGGACCGCGGGCTCGATGCCCAGCTCGTCCATGAGGGCGCGGTTGCCCAGAGCGACGGCACGTCCCCCCACGGTCCCGCGGACGCCCTTGCCGGTGACGGACGCGAAGCCTTCCACTGGCGACAGCGGCGTCCCGCGCTCCTCGGCGCCCTGCACGATGGCCGCCGCCAGGGGGTGCTCGCTCCCGCGCTCTAGGCTGGCGGCCAGGCCCAGGACGTCTTCCTCCTGGAGGCCGGACGCGGGGATGACGCGGACGAGCTTGGGTTTCCCCTCGGTGAGGGTGCCAGTCTTGTCCACGACCAGGGTGTCTACCTTGCGAGTGACCTCGATCGCCTCGGCGTTCTTGAACAGCACGCCCATCGTCGCCCCTTTCCCCGCGGCGACCATGATGGACATGGGTGTCGCCAGGCCCAGGGCGCATGGGCACGCGATGATGAGGACGGCCACGGCGTTGATGAGGGCGTGGGCCATCCGCGGCTCGGGGCCAACAAGCGCCCAGACGATGAAGGTCAGCACGGCGGCCACGACCACGACGGGGACGAAGTACCCGGCCACGACGTCCGCCATCCTCTGAATGGGCGCGCGGCTGCGCTGGGCTTCGGCCACCATGGTGACGATGCGCGCGAGCAGGGTCTCGGCGCCGACCTTCTCGGCGCGAATGACCAAGGTGCCTGTCCCGTTGACCGTCGAGCCGATGACCTGGTCGCCCACGTCCTTGCCCACCGGGATGGGCTCACCGGTGACCATGGCCTCGTCCACGGCGCTCGTCCCCTCGACGACCACCCCGTCTACTGGGATCTTCTCGCCAGGGCGCACGCGCAGCAGATCTCCCACCGCGACGGCGGCCAGCGGCACGTCCTCCTCAGTGCCATCCTCCCCGATGCGCCGGGCCGTCTTGGCTTGCATGCCCAGGAGCTTCTTGATGGCCTGGCCGGTCTGGCTGCGGGCGCGCAGCTCCAAGACCTGGCCCAAGAGGATGAGGGTAACGATGACACCGGCCGCTTCGAAGTAGACGGCAACCTCACCATCCTCACGGAACGACGGCGGGAAGATGTCGGGCCACAGGGCGGCGATGACGCTATAGACGAACGCGACGCTGACCCCCAGCCCGATGAGGGTGAACATGTTCAGGCTCTTGAACCGCACGGACTGCACGGCGCGGACATAGAAAGGCCACGCGGCCCACACCGCGACGGGGGTCGCCAGGGCCAGCTCTAGGAGCGTGCGCCACCGCGGCGACAAGAGCTGCGAGATGGGGCGCCCTGGCAGCAGGTCGCCCATGGCGATGATGACCAGGGGCACGGTCAGCGCCGCAGCGATCCAGAAACGCCGCGTCATGTCCACCAGCTCGGGGTTGGGCTCGTCGGCGTCCTGCTCCACGGTGCGGGGCTCCAGTGCCATGCCGCACTTGGGGCAAATCCCCGGCTCGTCTTGGATCACCTCGGGGTGCATGGGGCACGTCCACTCGGTGCGACCGACCGACAGGGGCACGCTGGCCAGCTCCAGGGCCATGCCACACTTGGGGCAGCTCCCCGGCTCGGACTCGCGGACCTCGGGGTGCATGGGACAGGTGTACACGGCGCCCTCGCCACCGCTCGATGAGCCCCCCGAGGCGTGGGCCCCACCCTGGCCTGCGCCGCCCGCAGCGTGTGCGGAGTCGCCGAGCCCCCCGCAGCAAGCGTGCGAAGCTCCCCCCCGCACAGAGGGCAGGTGCTCATGGGTTGGGCTTGACTCGCAAGCGTGAGGTTCGTCGTGGCTCATGTCGTCCTCCATCCGCCCTGTCTCCCGCCGTGGTGCCCGCAATATCGCGTGCACGCAGTGACGGTCCCACGGCGGGGCGCCCTCTCCGACACGGGGAAGGGCCCCCGCGACCGGGCGGCGGGCCAGCATGATGCAGCCATCGTGCCATCGTCCTGAAGGCCGCCGGCGTCCAGCGGGTTTGTACGCGCCCAGCCCGGAGCGCGAAGCCGTCTCGGCGGACCGTCAAGTGCCTGTGGATGCGGGGAAGATGCCCGTCCCCTTGGGGACGCGCCCCCCTCTCTGCCCATGCTCGCGGCCTCCCGACGAGCGGACGTGGCGACGCGCGATGGGCGCAGCGCCGGACGACGCGCCCCCTCGCCTGTAGGATATTGTACAGATGTGAGAGGGGACCAAGCCCACGCTGCCGACATCCCACCTCCTCTCCGGCGACGGGAGGAGGCTGGGAATCATGGTCTTAGGAGTGTTGGTCGGCCTCGCCAGCCCCGCCGCCCTCGGTGGGCACGCGCACGCGGAAGGTGGCCCCCTGCCCAGGTTCGCTCTCCACGTCGATGGTGCCGCCGTAGGACGTGACGATGTTGTGACAGATGGCGAGCCCCAGCCCCGTCCCCGCGCCGGGGTCCTTCGTCGTGAAGAAGGGGTCGAAGACCTGCCGCGCCGTCTCCGGGTCCAGCCCAGGCCCCTCGTCGGCCACGACCACCTCCACGTACTCCGCGCCTTGGGCTTCCTCGTCGCGCACGACGTGCACGGCCACGTCGATGGCTCCCCGCCCGTCCATGGCGTCCGCGGCGTTGAGGAGCAGGTTCAACACGACCTGCTCCAACCGCCCCTCGTTGATCCCTGCGACCACGGCCCCCTGGGGCGCCCGCACGCGGACGTCCACGCCGCGGAAGCGCGGCTGGGGCTCCACGAGCTTCACGGCAGCGCGCACGGCCGCCACGGCGTCACACGTCCGCTCGTCGTCGTCCACGGGGCGCGCGAAGTCCAGGAGGTCTCGAATGATGGTGGAGATGCGCCCCACCGACCCGTCCATGACGTCTAGCGCCTGGGCGCGCTCCTCGGCGCTCATGTCCGGCGCCCGCAGGATCTCGATGTACCCCTGGAGGATGGCGATGGGGTTGCCGATCTCGTGGGCCACGCCCGCCGCCAAGGTCCCCACGGTCGCCAGCTTCTCGCTCACGACCAAGGTCTCGTGCGCCTGCTCCAGCTCGCGGTTGGCGAACCGCAGCTCGTCGAGCTGCGCCTCGATGCGCGCCCTCCCCGCCTGGAGCCGCTCCGTCATGGCCGTGAAGCTCTCGAACAGCCGGGCCACCTCCACGCTGGCCCCCCGCCCCGCGTCCAGGGGCGGCGCCTCACCCCGCTCTGCGACGCGCTCCAGATGGTTCACGAGGCGCTGCAAAGGGCGCACCACCAGGCGCCCCAGCAGCAGGTAGCCCGGCACCACCGCCAGCCCCAGCGCCACCAAGGAGAACAGAAACAGGAGGTCCGCGATGGTCTTGAGGCGCCGCTCCGTGGGCGCCAGAGAGGTGACGACCAGGACGCTGTGACCCGGCGGCGCCGCCAGGGGCACCTGGGTGAGCAGCACCGGCGAGCCGCCCGGGGTCGTGACCCGGAGCGCGCGCTCACTCGCCACCGACGAGCCGCCCCCCTGACCCGCCGCGAGCTCCCGCAGAGCCTGGGCCGAAACGAGCTGCCCGAACTCCTCGGCCCGCTCCTGGGCGTCGTCCACGGGGAGCCCGCGAGGCCCCAAGATCCACACGGTGTCGGGCGCCACCGCGCGGCGCATGGCCCGCAGCGCCCGCCGCCGGGCGAACCCGCGCGCGGGCAGCCCCTCCAAGCGCTCCGCCACGAGCCCGGCCACTTGGTGCGCGCGCGCCACGCGGGCCTCCACCAGGGCCGAGCCCGCGAGCCGCGTGGTCACGCCGTAGGAGACCGCCAGCCCCAGCCCCAAGGCCACCGCGAGGGCGGCCAGGACCTGGGCCCGGATCCCGAGCAAGCGCCGCGTGGGGCGCCGCGGCCCCTGGAGCACCACCCGGCGGCGCGCGCCCTCCATCATCTGCACGGCGCGAGCGGCCTCCGGGGGCAGCCGAGACTCCGCGACCGCGCCAGGGCGCGCGTCGGGCACGTCGGGGGCGCCAGAGGCGGGTCCCCCGGCGTCGGGCCCGTCCGACCTCACCCGGACACCGAGAGCCAGGCGCTGAGCGCCGCCTGGAGAGGTTCGCGGAACAGCAGGTACTCCAGCGCCCCAAGCGCCAAGAAGGGCCCGAAAGGCACGGCGAGCTGGGTGAACGGGCGGGCGTCCGCGCCCTCTCCGTCCGGGCCCTCACCATGCCCGGCAGCGCCGTCGACGTCGGCCGTGACCGCCGCCTCGGCCGCCTCCCCCGGCTCGGGCGGCAGCTCCGCCACCGCAAAGGACCGCCGGAAGGCCAGCGCGAAGAGGAGCCCCTGGAGCGACGCGGCCAAGAGCACCAAGGGCAGGGACTGCCAGCCCAGGTAGGCGCCGATGGCCGCGAGGAGCTTCCAGTCGCCACCGCCCAGCCCCGCGCGGCCAGTGAGGAGGCCGTAGCCCACGAGGAGGCCCAAGAGGACGCCGCCCCCGGCTAGGGCGCCGATGACCGAATCCTGCCAGGTGATCCCCACGAAGGGCCCCGCCGCTACGGCCGTGGCGACGCCCAGGACCACCCCGCCCAGGCTCATGCTGTCGGGGATGATGAACCAATCGAGGTCGATGAGGGCCACGGCGAGGAGCCCCGAGGCGAAGACGAGGTAGAGGAGGTAGGGCGCGAGGAGGTCGGCCAGGAGGTCTCCGGAGGCCAGGGACTCGGCGGTGGGGAGCCCGTTGGCCGCGTCCACGAAGAGCGCCACCGACAGCGCGGCGGCGGCGAGCTCCACGAGGGGGTAGCGAGCCGAGATGGGCGCCCCGCAGGACGCGCAGCGGCCCCGGAGGAGGAGCCAGCCCAGCACGGGGACGTTGTGCCGCGCCTTGATGGGGGTCTCGCAGACCGGGCAGCGGCTCCCGGGGCGGACCAGTGAGAGGCCCACGGGGAGGCGATAGGCCACGACGTTCAGGAAAGACCCCACCGCCCCGCCGAGCACCGCCGCCAAGAGCAAGAACGCCAGCCCCAAGTCCATGCCTACCCCATGATCACGCCGAAGACGCGGCCTCCGCGGCCACCGCGTGACGAGGCCCCCTGGCCCCGTGCGACGCTATGGTGGCACGGGCGAGGCCGAGCCGCCATTCGGGTGGCGCCTCAGCGAACCTGGAAGGAGCCGATACGCACGCGGTTGTTGCCGTCGTGCTTGGCCAGGGCGCGATCCCAGTCCTTGACCTTGAGGCGCGTGCCGCCACCCGGGAGGTACAGGCCCATCCACAGCTCCTGGGTGCCCGACGGGGTCCCGATGGGCACGTCGCCCGTGTAGCGGTCCTCGATGACGTCGCCCGGCATCCACTGATCCGTGCGGAAACAACCCGTGCAGCCCTTGTTGTGCTCGCCGTTCTTCGTGAGGTTGAGCGGCCAGTGGTCCGAGTGGATGCGGTTCGAGGTGCCCGAGCGGTCGATGTGCATGAAGATCTCGTAGGACGAGCGCACCGGCGCCACCGACTGGTAGTAGGTGGTCAGGGTAAAGGTCTTGCCCCGGCTCACGACCTCCTCGTCCATCTTGTAGCCGATGACCCAGATCTTGTCGTCGAAGTTCACCAGGTAGTCGCCCTCGCTCCGATGGATCTTGGGATCCTGGAGCTTGTCGAAGGCGGCCCGGGTCATGGTGTGGATGGCATAGCGGTTCTGCTGCTCCTCCCCCTCGCGCAGACGCGAAGCGGCGAGCACCACGCGATAAGACCGCCCGTCGATGACCGGGATGTGGCGCCCACCGGACAGCTTTCGGAAGGCGTAGTTCAGCGACGACAGGTCGTTGGCCGGCAGGAGGAAGTAGTAGCGCGTGTCCTCGGTGGCCGTGGCGCGCGGGTTGGGGAGGTCTGGGTCCACGATGGCGTAGACGCTCCGCCGCGGGCTGGAGCGCACGAGCTGCGGGCGCCCTCCACCCGCCAAGATGAGCTCGGTGTCCGTGTTGTCCTCGATGGGGAAGACCTTGCCCGCGGAGTCCACGAGCACGCGCCCCTGGAAGGCGTGGGGCGTCCACTGCTTCGTGGCGTCCACGGCCTTGCCGGGCGCCGCGCCGGTGAGGACGCCGCGCTCGGGCGGGTGGGCGAAGTGCCCCAGGTTCTTCGGGTCGAAGCCGGGCAGCAGGCGCACATCGGTGCCGCGCGGCGTCTCCACGCGGGCGGCCTGGTCGGCGTCTCCCAAGAGCACGCGGAGCGCCGTATCACGGTCGCGCACCTCGGGGATGTCGGCGGTGTAGAAGTTGGCGTCGCCGCGCCCCTCCACGGCGAAAGAGCCGTGGCGGTAGATGCGGTCACCCATGTCCCGGCTGCCCAAGTGCTCGGCGGCCCGGTAGGTGTCGACGATGTGCTTCTGGCTGACGTTGTAGGTGAGCGAGGGGAACAGCGCCCAGACCACCGAGGCCGAGAAGACCACGGCGCCCAGGAGCAGCGCACCCACGGCGATGGGGCCGCGGTCCAGCACCGTGAGCCCCCAGTCAGCCACCCGCGTCACCAGGGCGGCCAGCCCGCTTCGTCCTTGGGCCGCGGCGCGGATCAGCCGCTCACGCGGGGCGTTGAGCGCGAGGCCCAGGAGACCCCCGTACAGGAGCCAGGAGACCCGCGAGCGGTACAAGAGGTAGCGCCACAGGCTCTCCCCCCCCTCGGGGTAGATGAGGGGGAGCATGGTCTCCCAACGGTCCAGCAAGGGGACCGTGAGGAGCAAGAAGGCCACGAGCCCCAGCAGCCCCGCCCCGAAAGCGTAGTGGGCCCAAGAGCGCCACAGGATGGGCGCGGCAATGCCCGCGAACCCCACGGCCGCGCCCGCCGTCCAGGCCAGCGTGTACCAGGTCACGAGCCCCGCGTCGCGGCCGAGCTTGGCGGCCACATACAAGGACACCAAGCCCAGGGCGAAGACGGCCGCACCCCAGACCCCCGCGCGCCCCCAGCGCCAGGCGGCCACGAAGGCGGCAGCCGCCAGGACGAGCACGGCCAGCGCTCGCCCCACCGTGAAGACCTCGGCCCCCCAGTAGCCGGGTGGGGTACCCACGCTGACCAGGGTCGAGACGGCGAGCCCCACCAGGGAGCCGCCCATGAGCCACCACGCCCAAGACGCGGGCAGGCGCCGCGTGCCGCCGGCCGCCGCGCGGCGGAGCCAGGTGTCCAGGCGCGCGCTCACGCGCTCAAAGGAGTCCCACGGCGACGACTCGTCCGGGGCGCCCTTGCGGCGACGCCAGAGCCTCCACAGCCCCACCCAGGCGCGCGCGCAGCAGGGGAGGACCAGCCGGAGCAGCAGCGGCAGGAGGACGAGGGCCAACGCGACCCAGGCGAGGACGATGGCGGGGTCTCCCGAACGATAGAGGTGCCCCATGAACCCCTTCTGCGCGGGCGTGAGCGGCCCGGCCGTGGGGAGCCGCACGGCGACGCTGAAGCTGCTGACGGTGCGGCCAAACCAGATGAAGCCGTAGAGGAACAGGGCGCTCCCGGCGGCGATGGCCAGGGGCAAGCGCCGGGCGAAGAGCGCCGACGCCTTGCGCACGACCGCCAGCAGCCCGCCGGCCTGGGCGACGGCGGTGAGGGCCGCGAGGAAGGGCACGAGCACGGCCGTAGCCGACAGGAGGACCCCATCGGGGAAGCGCCCGGCGCCCTTCTTGGCGAAGGGGGGATCGAAGCACAGGATCTTGCCGAGCGGCATGGGGCTCTTGGCCAGCTCGCGCACCAAGATGACCGTGGCCAACAGGACGAGCAGCGCGAGCAGCGCGCCCCGGAGCTTGCCGTCCATGACGCGGTCGAAGAACAGGGCGACGCCCAGGGCGGCGGCGGGCGCCGCGGGCCACAAGAACTGGTTGTGGCTCTTGAGCGTCGCCATCATCAGGACGACGGGTACGCCGAACCAGAGGAACACGGTGAGCAGCCGCCGATCGCGCCGCGCGCTGGCGTCGAAGACGAGGCCACCCACGGCGAACAGGAGCCAGGGCGCCCAGGGGAAGGTGCCAAAGCCCACGTGGTTGACCACGTGATCGAAGTTTCGGCTGTAGGCGGTGGGGCCGGCGGTGAAGAGCTTCTCGGTGAGTCGGAACTGGCCCGCGAAACTCGCGGCGGGGCTGGTCCACACCCACCAGGCGGCCAGGGCGAAGGCCACGACGGCCGTGAGCGCCATGAGCCACAGGCGGCGCTCACGCGCGCCCACGACCAAGGCCAGGGAGCCGGCGAGGGCGGCGTAGGTCATGAGGGCGAAGAGCCCCTTGGCGAAGAACCCTACGACGAGACCGGCGCCCAGGAGCCCCCAGACCGTGCGCGCCGACGCCTGACCGCGGCCGTGGGCTTCGAGGAGGAGGGCCGCCGCGACGAGCGTCAGGGAGAAGATGGCCTCGGGCTCGCCCACGGCGGAGCGGGCCTGGGCGAAGAAGACGGGTGTGGTGGCGAGCACGGCCACGGCGAGCACGGCGACGCGCGAGCCATAGAGGCGCAGCGTCACCCAGGCGAGCAGGGCGAGGGCCGCGATGGCGAAGAGCGCGCCCGGCAGGCGCGTGGAGAGCTCGGAGACCCCCAGGACGCTGTAGGCCGCCGCGATGGCCCAAGGCGCCAGGGGCTCCACGGCGCGCGTCTCACCACCGTCCTTGAACTGGACGAACGAACGAGCGCGCGACACGGCGTCGGCGAGGGCAGCCTGGAGCGCTGGAGCGTCCGGGGCCACGAGGACCGCGAGCCGGTCCAAGCCCAGGGCCTCGCGGGTGGCGGGCTCTTGGAGCGCGGCGTCCACGGCGTCGTCGTTGGGCACGCGGGGCGAGAGCGGCTTCACGGTCCGCGCCAGGGCGTAGCGGGCATAGCCGTGCTCCACCGCGCTGGCGAGGGCCTCCGGGGCCACGTCTACGCCAGGCGGGACCACCAGGAGCACGCGCCCGGCGGGCGTCTGGTCCAGCGCGGTGGCGAGGCGGGCGCCGGCGCTCTCCCAAGAAGCGGGGTCGGCCAGCTTGGAGGTAAAGAGGGTGGCGTCCAGGACCACGGCGGCGACAACGTGGCCGCGAGCGTAGCCCAGCGCCTCGGTGAGCGTCGTGGCCCCGGCGGCCGCCCCGCGGGCGCCCTTCGTGGGCGGGGTGGCGGTTCGCAACGCGACGCCGGCCTCGTCCCCCGCCTGGCGGAGAACGTCCCCGAGCCCTCCCTCCTGGGAGGCCTCCGCGCCCAGCGCCACCGCCACGTCGCTGGGCTCATGGATCGTCCGCGCGACGGCGGCGCGATCCATCTCCCAGGGCTCCCAGAGGCCGTCCGAGCCCAGCCGAAACAGGAGGAAGCCCGCCGCCACGAGGACGGCCACGGGGACCCCCCACCGCTCCAGCGTCCCTCGCCACTCACTCTGCGCCATGCCGCGCTCCCCGTCGTTCGAGCCGGGTGGTATTAGCCGCTCGGGGCCGAGACGGCAAGTCCGCGCCGCGCCAGCCTCCTCGTTCGCCGCGGGGGCTAGCCCACGCGAGCGCGCCTTGCCCGGACGGGCTTGGTCCCTATAGGTCTGGATCTCCCGGGGGAGGGGGCGCCGGGCGCGACCCAACCTCGCCGGGAGCTCGCCGCGACCGTGGCCCGAGGCCACGAGGAGAGAGGATGCCCACAGGAGCCCCCCAACGAGACCTCGCGACGCTCACCGGTCGCGCTCAGATCCCGGCCACGGTGCGCGCCAAGGGCGGCATGGCCCAGCTCAACTGGGTGCTGTCCCTGGAACACCCGGAGGAGTTCGTGGCCGCGCTCGCGACCGAGGAGCTCTATCTCCTCATGGCGGACATCGGCGCCCAGGACGCCTACGTCCTCATGGAGTACGCCACGGACGAGCAGCTCGGGGGCCTCGTGGACCTCGACGCCTGGGTGGGCGAGCGCGTGGAGCTGCCACGCTGGGTGGCCTGGGTGGACCGGGCCCTGGAGGTGAGCCACGACACGGCCCTGCGCTTCATCCGCGCCACCGAGCCGGAGCTCATCGAGCTCCTGGTGACCAAGGACGTCCAAGTCCACCCGCACGACCTGGACCTGGACGAGGTCCCCGATGAGCTCGCCGCCTTCCAGACCCCCGACGGGGCGTTCTGGGTGACCCTGCCCCGCGGTCACGAGCTCGAGGCCCGCCTGCCGGAGCTCATGAAGCTCATGTGGGCGGCCGACGGCGGCGCCATGCGAGACATCTTCCAGGCGAGCCGCTTCGAGCTCCCCTCACCCCTAGAGGAGACCCTCCGCCACTTCCGCTCGGGGCGCCTCCAGGACATGGGCTTCCCGCCCCCGAGCGAGGCGGGCGAGGTCTTCAAGGTCCTGGACGCCCGCGCACTGCGGCAACAGGTGCGGCAGGATCTGGACGCCCTCACCACGGCCCCGCCCCTGGGCCTGGGCGCCGTGGCCGGAGATCTCGCGCTCCGCGGGGCCACGCCGCCCACGCTCCTCGCCGAGGCGCTGGAGCGGCTGGACGACGAGGCGCGGGCGAACTTCGGGCAGGCCATGACCTACCTGGTGAACAAGGTCTTCATGGCCCAGACGGGGGATCTCTCACGCACCGACGAGCTACCAGACGCCGCCCGCCTCGCCACGGGGCTCGTCAACCTCGGCCTCGCCTACGTCGCCGACGAGGACCCCGAGCGCGCGGCGGAAGTCCTCCGCCGCCTCTGGCCCGAGACGCTCATGCGCGCCGGCAACTCCCTGACCGTCACGCTGGCGCTGCGCGCCCGGCGCCTCCGGGCCCGCGCCGGCGCCCGCGATGGGCTGCGGGTCTTCGGTGAGCCCACGGACAGCGCCCTGGAGGCCGTGGCGGCGCCGCGTCCCATGTTCTACGAGGGCCTCCTGCCCGACCAGCCGCCCACCTGGCGGCCCTTCGCCACGACGGCCGAGCTGGCGCGCGTGGAGGCCACGATCGCCAACGCCGACGCGGTCCTCTCGTTCTTCGAGCGGACGTTGGGCTTCTCGCCGTCGCACCTGGAGAGCGATGCCCTGGCCGGCCTCGACGACGATGACCGCGCCAACATCCGCCTGGGGACGCTCCTGCGCACGGGCCTCGCCCACGCCCTGCTCACCGACGAGCTGTCCTTCCAGCCCCTGGCCGCCGATGACCTCGGGGCGTTTCTCCAGGTGGCCTTCGAGGACGGCGCCCTGTCGCCCGCCCTCCAGCGCGCGGTGGACGGTCTCACGGAGCACCTCGACCCACCCGTCGCGCGCTGGGTGGAGCGCGAGATGGACGCCCTCACGGAGGCCCTGGGGCGGGTCAAAGCCTACGACCTCGACCCCAAGTACGCCCGCGAGCTGTTCCTCGTGCGCCCAGGGCGATAGGCGCAGCGCGGTCCCGAGACACACGAAGGCCGCCCGACCTCGGCGGGGCCCCGGGGGGGCGCCGACGAAGAGGGCGGCCTCGCGTCGCGTGCGCCGCGCGGGCGGACGGGCCGAAGCCGGTCAGCCGCGCGGCGGGGCGAGGCTTCAGCCGATCTTGCCGATGAGGACGAAGCCGATGACGAGCGCGTAGATGACCAGCGACTCGATGAGGGCCAGGCCCAGGATGAAGGGCGTGAAGATCTTGTCGGCGGCGCCGGGGTTGCGGGCGATGCCCTCCAGGGCGGCGGCGGCGGCGCGCCCCTGCCCGAAGGCGCCCCCGAAGGCAGCGAGGCCGAGGCCGAGGCCGGCGGCCAGGGCGATGTAGCCGTTGGCGGTGAAGTTGTTGTCGGCGGCGGCGGTGGCGGCCATGGCGACCGGCGCCATGATGGCGAGCGTCACCAGGGTCATCAGGGCGGTCGTGAGGGCCTTCTTCATGGGTGAAAACTCCTGCTTGTGGCGATTGGCTTGGAGAGCCTTCTGGGTTGGAACAACGCTTGGGACAGAACGGACACTAGGAACAGACAGGGAACTCGTCGGCGCCAGGCTCCCCTGGCGCCGCGTGCACGAAAGGGAGCGCGCTCAGTGCGCCTCGGCGTGCTCGTGCTCCTCCACGGCGAGGGCGATGTAGACGATGGCGAGCAACGTGAAGACGAGCGTCTGAACGATGCAGACCAGGAGCCCCAGGGCCATGAGGGGGATGGGCACGAGGAGCAGGTGGAAACCGAGGAAGATGGTGAGGACCATGTGGTCGCCGAACATGTTGCCCATGAGGCGCACGGCGAGGCTCGCGGGGCGCACGAAGTGGCTGATGAGCTCGATGGCGAACATGAGCGGGGCGAGGACCAGCATGGGCCCGGCGAGGTGCTTGAGGTAGGGCCCGATGCCCTGCTGCTGAATGCCCCAAAAGTTGTAGGCCACGAACGCGGTGGCCCCCAGGGCGAAGGTGGTGTTCAAGGTGTCGGTGGCGGGCAGCAGGCCCGGGATGAGGCCCATGACGTTGGAGATGAGGATGAACGTCGCGAAGGCCGTGATGAGGGGCAGGAACCGCAGCGCCTTGTCCCGCGGCATCATGGCCTCCATCATCCCCAGCAGCGCCTCGATGAGGACGTCGAAGAAGGTGAAGGCGCTCCACTTGTCATCGGGGATGACGCACCCCTCGGGGTCCTTGAGGCGACGTCGGGCGGCCAACGCGAGCCCAATGATGAACAGCAGCACTAGGACGCCCAGGAACACGTGGCTCACCTGGATGTGCTCGTTGCCCTCCAGGTAACTGGGCCCGAAGATGTGCCGCAGGTTCTCCAAGAAGGCGGCGGGGACGAGCTCCACGATGATCGACCAGTGCTCCACGGCGTGGGCCTGGCCGTGCTCCTCGCCGTGCTCCGTTCCGTGGTCGGCGGCCTCGCCCATCGAGTCCCCGACGGCGTGCCCCGAGGCACCCGCCTGGGCATGCGAAGCCCCACCCGGGGGCGCCTCGGCTTGGAGATGGTGCCGCGGAGCGGGGGCCTCGGCCCGCGTGGGCGCGGTCCAGAGGGCCACGGCGAGAGCCACGGCGAGGGCCAGGGGGGAGGCCAGGGCGGCCGGAGCCGCGCGCAGGGTCTTCATCGTCCTTGCTCCTCGTCCGTCAGGGCACCGCCGCGGGCGGCGGGCGAGAGCGAGATCCAAAAGCTCGTACCAAAGATCGAGGCCATGAGGGTCGAGACCCCGATGAGGAACCCGAGCGGGTCCACGGGCAGCAGCGCGAGGGTGGCCCAGACCGCGCCCATGAGGGCCGCCATCTTCAGCCCGGCCACGGCGGCGTAGAAGCCGCGAGCGTGCTTGGGCGCCGCCATGAACCGTCCGGCCAACCAGGCCACGGCGCGCCAATTCAGGGCGCCCAGGACGCCGCCGGCGACCACGCCGTTCCACACGAGGCCGAAGCCCACGGCGAGGTGGGTCACCACGAGGGCCACGAGGACCAGCACGAGGTTCGTGCGCTCCACGGTCGCCAAGAAGCGGTGCGCCTGGAGGTGCGTCGGGGAGGCCACGGCGGTCATCGAGCCCCCTCCGCGGAGGGCGCGGACACGGCGCCGCGACCGGCGGCGCCGAGCCGACGCGCGGCCGCGCGCAGCGCCTCGTCGCGCCGCTCGCGCTCCTGGGCGTGGGCGTCGGCGTCACGAGCATCCTGCCGCGCTTGGCGCACGACGCGGAGCACGGCCTTGGCGCCGGCGCCCAGGCCAGCCGCCAAGAAGAAGGCCATCCCCCAGGGCTCGGTGCCGAGCTGCCCGTCCAGCCACACCCCCACGAGGTAGCCCACCGCGACGGCGGCGCCCATCTCGATGCCTAGCGACGCGGCGCCGGCTTGATGAAGGAGGTTTCGCTGCGGGTTCTGCACGTGGGGCCCGTCGTCGTGGGAGGGGGGGATGTCTGTGGGGGAGGCGCCCTTGATTTGGGCGCGAGCGGACTAGCATAGCCCCCAAACACCGTCAACCAGCGAGCCGCCTCGGGCAAGCCCGCACCGCCGGGACCCCGGCTGGCCCTGCGCGCGGCCTGGCCCGCGCCCAGCCCCGCGCTCAGGCCAGGTGGAGCCGCGGGACGTCGGGGTGGATGCGCGACACGACCTCATAGTTGATCGTGTGCATCCAAGCGGCGAGCTGGTCCGCGGTCACCGCCTCATCGCCGTCGGCGCCCAGGAGGGTCACGACATCCCCAGCGCGGACGTTGGGGATGTGGGTGACGTCCACCATGATCATGTTCATGCAGACCCGGCCCCGCACGGGGGCTCGCTCGCCGTCGATGAGGACGTGGGCCAGGTTGGAAAGGCGCCGGTCGTAGCCCTCGAAGTAGCCCACGGGAACCACGGCCAGGCGGCTGGGCGAGGTGGCGCGGTAGGTCCGCCCGTAGCCCACGAAGCCCCCCCGCGGCACGTCCTTGACCTGAGCGACCCGGGCCCGCCAGGTGAGCGCTGGTTCGAGCACCGGGACGAAGCGGCCCCCGCCGCGCCCCACCTGGGCGCCCGTCGCGTGTGCCTGGAGCATGGTCGCGTAGGTCTCTGTGGAGGGCCAGAGGCCGTAGGACGCGATCCCTACCCGCGCCAGCGACAGGTGTGTCTCGGGCCACAGAATGGTCGCCGCCGAGTTGGACGCGTGGCGCATGAGGTCGTGGAAGCCCGCGGCCTCGAAGGCGCGCGCTGCCTCCTCGAAGCGGTCGCGCTGAAGGCGGGCGAAGCGGTGGTCGGTGGTGTCCTCGACGTCGGCGAAGTGGGTGGCGATGCCCTCTAGCCGCACACCGCCGCCGGTCTCGGCGAGCGAGCGGACGAGCGCCGCCAGCGCGAGCGCGTCGCCCACCTCCAGGCCCTGCCGGTGGTTGCCGGTCTCGATCTTGATGTGCACGGGCACGACCCAACCCGCCGCCGCGCCGGCCGCGGCGAGGGCACGAACGACCTCGGCGTCGTAGACGACGACGCGCGCCTGGGACTCGGCGACGAGGTGGGCCTGGGCCGGCGAGACGTACCCGGTGACGTAGATCGGCACATCGAAGCGGGCGCGCCGCAGGGCCACGGCCTCCCCCACGGTGTTGGTGATGAGCCAATCCGCGCCAGCAGCGACGAAGGCGCGCGAGGCGCCCGCGAGACCGTGGCCGTAGGCGTTGGACTTCACGACGATCCCGAGCAGCGAGCCGCGTGCAAGGCGGTTGCGGAAGGTGCGGACGTTCGCGGCCAGCGCTTCCACGTCCACCTCGCACCAGGTGTTCATGCCCGCGGCGCGGGAGGGGGCCTGAGCCATACGCTGCCTCCGGGGTGCTGCGAGCGCGGAATCTAGCCCCGCCGCACCGCGGAGTCACGCCCTGCGCGCGGCCGCGCTCACGCGAAGGGCTTCGCAGCGAAGCCCCCCAGGGCTCAGCGCACCACGCGAAGGGCTTCGCAGCGAAGCCCCCCGGGGCTCAGCGCACCATCCCCAGGATCTGCCCCCCGAAGCTCACCCCGAGGGCGGCCTGAACCTGGGACAAGTGCAGGGAGATCAGCACCTTGGCACCCTTGGGTTGGATCTTGAGCTGCTCGGCCAGGGCCGCCACGCCCGCGGCGCGCAGCATGGCGGAGCCCACGAGCTTGCGGTCGATCTTGGAGCGCAGCCCGGTCGCGAAAGCGCGCGCCTCCTCCGCCGTCTTGGTGTAGGAGGTGGCGCGGATGTCCAAGGGGCCATCCCCGGAGACCGAGAAGATGGCGCGGCGCACGGCGGCGACGTCGTGGGCGCCGCGCTCGTCCAGCCGCTTGCGGGCCCAGGAGGGGATCCAGGTCACCGACCACATCCAGGCGCCCTTGCGGCGAGCCGCCTTTGCCATAGCCAGAAACCCTCTGCGCTTGATGAGCGCCTTGCCCTGCCCCGCGGCGACCGCCAGGGCCGCCTTCACGAGCTGCTCGTGGCCCACGACGGCGCGCCCCGGTCCCAAGGGGGCGTAGAGGACCCTGGCCGTGAGGGTGAACCAGGGGCGCCCTGCCACCTCACCCGCCCGGAAGGCGTCGCCCAGCTTCGCCTTAGCCTTGGCACGGAGCGCGTCGGCGCTAGGGAGCTTGCCCGCTAGAAGGGCCGCCTCCGGGCGCGCCGAGCGGAAGCTCACCGACCACGTGAGGCCGCCGGCCTCGGCCCCGGCGGCCGCCTCGAAGGCCGCCAAGGCGCGCCCCCAGCCTCGCGTCTTGAGGAGCGCCCGGACCTGCTTGCCGAAGACGTGCCCCCGGAGGGTCGCGTGATCGAGGACGACGATGGAGTCCACGCGCGGGACCCCGCGGACGAGGGCGTCCAGGGAGGCGTCCGCGCCGGCGGACGCTGGCGCCCAACCCAAGAGCGGGGGGACGAGCAGGCCCGTAGCGAGAGCCGCGACGGCGGGGACCAGGCGAGCGCGGCGGAGCCGGGAGCGGTGGGTCATGGGAGAACTCCTAGAGACGAGGCGCGGGGCACGAGACCCGCGCGGCGCGCGGGGGCGGGGCGCCCGCGGAGGGCACGGTTCGGCAGACGGGACGCGGGCGTGGGTATTCAGCGCCCCCCCGACGGCCCGCTGCGACCAACTGGAGCGGCGAAGGCGGGTGCGGAAGCGTGTGCGGCGGCGGGCGCGGAAGCGGCCCGCGACGGGAGGGGGGCGTGAATCAAGCTCTTAGAAGTGGAGCTTCACGCCCGCCCCCAGGCTGAGCATGCTCAGGAAGGCGCTCTCGGCCGGGTAGTCCATATAATAGGAAGACGAGTTGTCGAGGTAGGCGCCGCGGTACAGGGCCCACGCGCCCAGGGACACGACGGGGTTCAGGCGCACGTCTACGCCGCCCCCTCCCTCGAACCCGAACCCTTCGAGGGGGTCGATGAAGGCGTCTCGGTGCAGGAAGTAGGTGCCCACGCCGAGCTTCACGTAGGGCTCGAAGCGGCGGGCGCGGGGGAAGAGGTAGAGCTTGAGGTCGAAGGTCAGCGCGCTGAGGTTCGCCCGGTCGAAGCCCTGCCCGGCGCCCGCGTCGTGGAAGGTGGTCATCCAGTTCATCTCCGCCGCCGCGTAGGGCGACCAGCGGAACCCGCCCACCAGCTCGAACCCGCCCCCCTTGCGGAGCAGGTCCTGCATGTCGTTGCCCCCGCCGACGAAGTTCCCCACGGCGCCACCGCCCAGGTACCAGCCCATGCGATAGTCCCAGGTCTCCGCGGGCCTGCGTGGGCGCGGCTGGGGGCGCGCCGGGGGCGCCACGGCGCGGCGGTAGGCGTGGCGGTGCGGGTACGGAGCCCAGTGAGCGCCCGCGGGCGCGGTCCAACAGACCGCCACCCCGGCGGTCAACGCGATGAGAAGGGCTTTATTCATGCGCCGTCGCCTCCAAGTAGCCAAGGGGTGAGCGCGCGGTGGCGCCCGGAACGCGCCGACCGCAACACCCTGGGACCGCACCCCATGGCCGGGTATTCAAAAAAACCGCCCTGGGGCCATCGCTCCCGTCAGCGGCGCCGCGCGCGGGCCGGCCGCAGCTCCATGCGGAGCGGATCATCCAAGAGGTGGAAGGTCATCCCCTCGCGGGCCACGTGGGACCCCGGGCGCGCGGCATGCAGGCTCGCGGCCAGGTCGTCCATGAGGTCGTCGTCGTGGCTGGGGTCGTGGTGAAACGCTACGAAGGTCCCCACGCCCGCCGCGTCGGCCACGGCCACCCCGTCACGCCAGGTGCTGTGCCCCCAGCCGCGGTGCTGCTCGTACTCCACGCCCGGCAGGTAGGTGCTGTCGAAACTCAGAATGTCCGCGCCCCGAGCGAGCTCCACCAAGGGCTCGGGTGGGCCACCCTCGCCGACCTCGAGGTCGGAGGCGTGCACGAACGAGTGCCCTCGGTGGTCGATGCGGATGGCCATGGCCCCGCCCGGGTGGGGGATGGGGCACGTGGAGACGCGGACGGGCCCCACGTCGAAGGCCTCGCCGGGCGGCACGTCCACGAACTCCAGGTCGCTCTCCAGCTTGTCGAGATCCACCGGGAACCACGGGAAGGCCATGTGCCAGGCGAGGAACTGCCGCGCGGTGGCGTCCTCGGGGCGCGGGCTGTAGATGTGCGCGCGGGTCGTGGCGTCGTAGATGGGGTCGAAGAAGGGGAACCCCTGGATGTGGTCCATGTGCAGGTGGCTGAACAAGATGGACACGTCCAGCGGCGGCTCGAACTCGCCGCGGAGCTGACGCCCCAGCTCGCGCGCGCCCGTCCCCATGTCGATGACGAGGATCTGGTCGTCGCAGCGCACCTCGATGCAGGCGGTGTTGCCGCCGTACAGGACGGTGTCGGGCCCAGGCGTGGGGATGCTGGCGCGCACCCCCCAATAGCGCACCTGGAACAAGGGCTTGGGTGCCGACATGGGGCCTCTTGGGCGAAGTTTCCGTGGCAGTATATGCGCTGAGAGCTAGAATGGAAGGCACGCACGGAGGGGCACGGGATGGCTGGCGTGAAGGCTCTTTGGGTGGGCGTGGCGGCCGTGGCGGGGAGTGTCGCGTGCGCGCCGGCGCCCACGCCCGGGGCGCACCAACCCGCACGACCCCAAGCGCCGACGGCGGCCTCGGCTGGGGAGCCGGGGCGCCCCACGCCGCCTGGATCCCCGAGGCCTGGGGCGCCCCCTGTGGCCCAACCCGCCCGCGCGCCCGCGGGCCCGCCTTGGCGCCCGGGCTACGTGCGCCCACCGGTCATCGACATCCACACGCACATCATGCCGTCCGGCCTGCCCCGGCTGCGGAAGATCATGAAGGAAAACGGCCTCGCCTACGTGAACAACGTCAGCGGTGGCTCCCCCGGGCACGGCCTGGAGCGGCGCGTGGCCATGGCCAGGGCCCTGCCAGGGCTGAGCAACTTCTACACCCCCCCGTGGCGCGACCGGAACCAACCAGGTTTCGGAGCGCGCTGCGCCTCGGAGCTGGAGTACGCGGTCAAGGTCAAGGGGTTCAAGGGCCTCAAGATCTCGAAGACGCTGGGCCTCTACGCCACGGACCCCCAAGGCAAGCTGCTGCCCGTGGACTGGCCCGAGCTCGACCCCCTGTGGGAGATGGCGGGCCAGCTCGGCGTCCCCGTCGCCATCCACACGGGGGATCCCAAGGCCTTCTGGGAGCCCGTGACCCCGGCCAACGAGCGGTACGCCGAGCTCAAGGTCCACCCGCGCTGGTCCTTCGCCGACCCGCGCTACCCATCGCGCGAGGAGCTCCTGGCCGAACGCGATCGCGTGATCGCCAAGCACCGCAACACGACCTTCCTGTGCGTGCACTTCGGGGGCAACCCCGAAGACCTGGACTACGTGGACCGCCTCCTCGCCGAGAACCCCAACGTCCTCGTGGACGTGGCCGCGCGCGTCCCCGAGATCGGCCGTCACCCGCCGGAGAAGGTCCGGGCACTGTTCATCAAATACAAGGATCGCATCGTCTTCGGGACCGACCTCGCCGTGAGCGCCCGCGGGCTCATGCTGGGCTCCACCGGGGCCACGCCGGCGACCATGGCCGACGTCAAGCCCTTCTACGACGCCACCTGGCGCTACTTCGAGGGCAGCGAGCGGGGCATCCCGCACCCCACCCCCATCCAGGGGGACTGGACCGTGGACGCCATCCACCTGCCCGACGACGTCCTGCAGGCCCTGTACCACGACAACGCCGTGCGCCTGCTGCACCTGGAGAACGCCCCCGCGTGGCCCCTGGGGGCGCCATGAGCGGGCGTCGTGCCTGGCGGGGGTTCGACCTTGGAGCCCACGAGGCCATCGCCGCCGCCTGCGCCATCCCCGACGGGGAGGGGCCGCGGGGCTTTCGTTTGGAGCGGCCAACCGACGAAGGCGGCGCCAGCGCCCAGGCGCGCGTCGTGGTGGAGGCCTGGGGCATGACGGAGCCGGAGCTCCTGCTGGAGGTGGCCCGGGCCGTGGCTGCACTGGTCACCGCGGCGGGCACGGGGGGCGACGCGGGGGAGCCCCAGGGGCGGCCGGTGGCGCTCACCGCCGAGGACACCGCCGGGCGGCTGCTGGCGTGGATCCGGCGGCTCCTGTCCTGGGCCGGCGCAGACGGCTTCGTCGCGGACGACGGCGCGCTGCACCTGCGCGACCCCGGAGGGCTCGACGGGACCGCGCGCGGGAGGCGCTGGACGCGCCTGCCGCGCGTGAAGCTGGAGCCGGTGGAAGACGACCTCTTCGTCGCCGCCACCTGCGCGCGCTGGATCGCCCGCGTCACGCTGCGGTCGCCGGGCCGCTGACCACCACTGACGGCCCCCGACTCGCGGCGACACGCTGGCGCGTGGCGGGAACGCGAACCGATCGTGAACCGACCGGCGCGGTTGTGCTACAAGGTCCAATCGCTCGTAGGGAGGTCCCCCATGCGTACACGCCCCGCCATCCTCATGGCCGCGCTGTCCACGTCCGCCGCGATGGCCGCCGCGGCCCTGCTCGCCGCCGGGTGTGGCTCGGCGCTCACCCCGCCGCCGGGCTACTTCGCCAGCGACGCGAGCCAGGCGGACCGAGAAGCACAACCCCAGCCCGACGCGACGACCCAAGGGGACAACGGGGACGCCCAGGCGCCGCCCGAGTGCGTCGCGGACGCGGACTGCGCCGACAAGTTCGCCCTCTACCCGTGTCAGCGGGCGGTGTGCGGCAAGGACGGCCAGTGCGCCGTAGAGCAGGAGGCGGACGGGACGCCGTGCGATGACGGCGACGCCTGCACCCTGGACGATCAGTGCAGCGACGGGCTGTGCGTGCCCCACGGCCAGGAGACCTGCGACGACGACGACCCCTGCACGGACGACACGTGCGATCCCCACAGCGGCTGCGAGCACACACCGAACACGGCGCCCTGCAACGACGGTGAGGTCTGCACGGTGGGCGATGTCTGCACCCAGGGCGTGTGTGTGGGCACCCCCACGTCCGAGTGCTGGTCGGGCCCCTGCTGCGAGGCCCACGACGCGCCCGGCTGCGACGACACGGCCATCGCCCAGTGCGTGTGCGCCCAGGCGCCGGGCTGCTGCGCCCTGGGGAACGCGTGGACCCAAGACTGCGTGGACCTCATCGCCACCGCCCAGTGCGGCGCCTGCACGGCCCCGACGTGCCCCGATGGGACCTGCCAGCCGAGCGAGGACTGCGCGAGCTGCCCCAGCGACTGCGGGTTCTGCCCAGGCTGCGGGGACGGGACCTGCGGGCCCGAGGAGGACTGCCTGTCCTGCGCCGTGGACTGCGGGAGCTGCGGTCAGGGCGTCTGCGGCGACGGCGTGTGCTCGGACGGCGAGAGCTGCCAGAGCTGCGAGGCGGACTGCGGCGCCTGCTCGGGGGCCACGTGCGGCGATGGCACGTGCGACCTCTCCGAGAGCTGCCAGAGCTGCGAGGCGGACTGCGGCGCCTGCCCGGCGGGCTGCGGCGACGGCGTCTGCACGTCCGACGAGGGCTGCGAGACCTGCCCCTTGGACTGCGGCGTGTGCGTGGGCGACTGCTGCGAGCAGCACGACGCCCCCGGGTGCAGCGAGCCCCTGATCCAGGCCTGCGTGTGCGCCGCCGACGAATACTGCTGCCACGCCCCCTGGGATGGCGTCTGCGTGGCGCAGGTGACGACCGTGGGCTGCGCCGCCTGCAACGCGGTCATCTGCGGGGACGGCGTGTGCACGCCGGACAAGGAGGACTGCGCCTCGTGCGAGGCCGACTGCGGCGTCTGCCCCTTCTGCGGAGACGGCTCGTGCGACGACAACGAGAGCTGCCAGACCTGCGCCGATGACTGCGGCGAATGCCCCGTGGGCGGCGCCTGCTGCGAAACCAGCACCACCCCGGGGTGCAGCGACCCCAGCGTGGAGAGCTGCGTGTGCGCGATCGATTCCCTGTGCTGCACGTCGAGCTGGGATAGCTGGTGCGTCAACGAGGTAGACCAGTACGGCTGCGGGAGCTGCGGCGGCTCGAACGGCTGCGGCGACGGCTTCTGCGACTGGTTCAGCGAGGACGAGTACACCTGCCCCGAAGACTGCGGGGGCGGTGGCGGGTACTGCGGAGACTACTACTGCGACTGGCCGAACGAGGACGAGTACAACTGTTACGAAGACTGCGGTTGGTGGTAGCCGCTCGCCCGCGCGCTCGTGCCACGCCCTGATTCCCACGGAGATTCCCGCAACGACCTCACCGGGGGCGGCCCGCCCGACGGCGTGGAGCCCGGCGTCGTGGTCACGCTGGCGAGCACCGCGCGGGCCGAGCTAGAGGTCAAACGGAGCCGCTTCCTGGCCGCCGCCACCCGCTGCGACGACCCCGCGGAGGCCCTCGCCCTCCGCGACTCCCTTCGGCTACCCGACGCCCGCCACAACTGCTGGGCCTACAAGGTGGGCGGCGCCTATCGCTTCTCCGACGACGGCGAGCCCGGGGGCAGCGCCGGGCGACCCATCCTCGCCGCCATCGAGGGGCAGGGCCTGGACCACGTCGTCGTCGTCGTGGCCCGCTACTTCGGCGGCGTCAAGCTGGGGGTCGGCGGGCTCGTGCGGGCCTACGGCGGGGTCGCGTCGAGCTGCCTCCGGGCCGCGGAGCGCCTGACCCTGGTCCCCCAAGTGGTGTGCGTGGTGGCCGCGCCATTCCACGCGTCGAGCCCGGTGTTCCACGCCATCGAGCAGGCCGGGGCCACGGTCGAAGCCCAGGACTACGCGCCGGACGGCCTTCGCCTCACCGTGCGCCTGCGAGCGTCCGCGCTCCCACCCTTCCGCACCGCCATCACGGAGGCCACGGCCGGCCGAGCGACGGTGACCGTGGGGGACGGCGCCCCCGAGGGATGACGGGGCGGACGGCCCCCGCGCGGTTATCGGGCGGCCGCCCGCGCAGCCGCGACGGGCGGCTGCCCCAGCTTGCGATCGTGGGCCAGCTCCAGGGCGTCCGCGAGGGTCGCCCAGGAGCCCTGGTCTCCGAGCGCGGCCGTCTGGGCGGCCAGCGTCGAGAGCCCGGTCACGAGCGCGCGGTCGCGGGGGCCACCAGCCACCGCGAGCGCCCGCGCGGCCCGAAGGGCGCCCTGGACCTCGCCCCACCGCCCCCGACGCGCCGCCCGCGCCGCCTGGGCGAAGCGCTCGGCCAGCCGCGCCCCCACGAGGTTTCGCGCGACGCTGCGCTGTTCGGGCGTCACCCCCCGCGGCGCCGCCTGGAGGCGCGCGCTGGCGCGGGCGGTGGCGTTGCCCAGGTTCACCATGTCCTTGTACTTGAGGGTGACCTCGGCCACGGGCCCCGGGCGCGTGACCCACAGCTCCACCAACACGACATGGGAGTCGCCACCATAGAAGTAAGGGATGACGGTCTGGATGCCGTCATCGTCCTCGCCCCGGTCGGCCCGGACGCCCAGGGTCTTGGACAGCGCGCGATCCGTGGCCACCTCGCGCGCCTTCACCGCCCGGACCTCCTCCTCCTCCAGCTTCCGGCTCCCCACGACGCGCACGGCCCGCACGCCGGGCGCCAGGCGGATGTTCAAGCGCAGCAGCCGCGCCACGACCTTGGACAAGCTCCCCAGCTCGGCGTCCAGGGCAGCCCCCAGCGTCTCCACCGCGCCCTCCCCGCCCCCAGAGGCCACCACGTGGTAGTTGCCGTAGCCTTTGTTCGCCACGGGCCACCACGCGCGCGTCGCCGCGTGTCCGAGCTGCACGACGGACGTGACGACCCCCTGGACGGTGAGCTCCTGGGCCACCTGCCCCGCAGCCCCCACGCGCTCCGCCCCGGTCGCGTCCGTGACCAAGAGCACGGTCTGCGTGCCGGGCACCGTGGCCTCGGCCATGGCAGCGTCGCGCAGCAGCGCGGCGGCCCGGCGCAGGGCGGCCGCCAGCGCTTGGGGCCCCGCGCCCGGGCGGGGTGCGCCGAGCCGCTCCAGCCCCCGCGTGAGCTCCCCGCGCACATCGCGCAGGCGCCGCGGGGCGGCCAAGACGTCGGGCGAGGCCCCCGGCCCCACCCCGGCGACGACGACACCCAGCCGATCTTGGGGCCCTAGCTTGCGCAGGAGCGCGATGACCAGCTCCTCGCGAACGCGCCCCGACACACCGCCGTCCACGACGGCCACGACGTCCAGCGGCGGGCGCCGCCAGCCGAACCGCTGGCTGCCGCGGAGCCCCACCTGGAGGTAGACGCGCGTGGGCCGGTCCACCCAGCTCCGATCCAGCTCCGCCGTGAGGGCCATCCCGGCGTGCTCGGGCGGATCGAAGGCCTGCTCGTAGGCGCTCGCGCGGGCCAGGACGTCGGCCCTTGACCCCAGGGCGCGCTGGAGCCGCCGCAGGTGCTCTGCCGCCGCCGCGCTGCCCCCCAGGTAGGTGTTCTCGAAGTAGAACATCCGCGGCAGCAGGCGCGTGGGCGGCACGTGGGCCGCCCGCTCCAGCTCCGGCAGGGCGAGGAGGGCTGCGCTCCCGCGAGCCTCCCCCCAGCCTCCCCGCCCATCCGCGAGGAGGTTGGCCAGGGGCCCCAGGGACGCCGCAGCCTTCCCGAAAGCCTGACTCCCCAGGCTCCGCCCTTGGGCCCCGGCGTCCAGCCCCAGGGCGCGGCGCACGTTGGGCGCCACGTCATCGCCGTCACCGCGGGGGGCGAAGTCGAACGTCTCGGCGTCCTTGGCGTCCTCCTTCGCGGCGTCCTTCCCGACGCCGTTCCCATCGCCCGGGGGGACGAACTCGGAGCCCGACCCGAGCACCGCAGCCTTGCGATCCTCGAACCGGCCTTGGCCCAGAGCCCGCGCGCGCCCCACGGTCCGGTCGTCCAGCTCGTCCAGCTCGGCCTCCTCCTCCTCGTCGGCGAGCCTGAAGAACCGCGCCCGAGCGGGGGGCTTCCACTTCACGGCCCCGGCGTGCACCTCCGCCTTTGCCTTGCTCTCGAGCGCGGGCGGTGGCGGCTTGGGCGCCGCCTTCTTCATGGGCCGAGGTCCGCGCCGAGGCCGTGCGGGGCGACGAGCACCGGCGCGACCTCCCGCGGCTCCCCAAGCCGCCCCGGTGCGCCCCTCGTCCGCCGCCGCGGGGCGGGGCTCCGAGGCTGGGGCGGGCGGCGCCGCGCTCTGCTCCTGGGCGGGCGCCAACGCCAGATTGCCGGCCACCACCGGCGCCGCGCTCTGCTCCTGGGCGGGCGCCAACGCCAGGTCGCCAGCCCGTACCGGCGCCGCGGCGCCAGCGGCCGCGGGAGCCTCCTCCTGAGCCTTCACCTGCACCGTGGCCGCGGGGGGCGGCACGCCGTCACCCGACTTGGCGCAGCTCCCCAGCCCGAAGACCAGCACGCTCGCCGCGAGGACCGCCCAGCGCCCGCTCATCGCACACCTCCCCGCCCCCTCTCGCCGGCCCCCCGGGGCGCGCCCGCTCGCCGGAGGCCCGCCACGACCAGGGCCTCGGAGATGGGCTCACGGTCCCCGGCCGCCCCACGCCGCACGAGGGCCTCGACGGCCTCCAGGAGCGCCCGGTCGCGATCGGTGAAGCCGCCGGCCACGGCCGCGCGGGCCTCGTCCACGAGGGCCCGCGCCTGCCCGCGCTGCCCTTGGGCCACGGCGTAGCCGGCACGCTGGAGGAGCTCGGCCATGCGCATGCCGCGAGCGTTCCGCAGAACGTTGCGAGCCACGGGCGTGGCCTCGCGAGGCGTCCCCGCCAAGGCCGCGCTGGCGCGCGCCGCCGCGTTCCGCAGGTTCACCATGTCCTTGTACCGCACGGTCACGTCGGCCACCGCTCCGGGCCGCTCGACCCACAGCTCCAGGAGGATCACGTGGGAGTCGCCCCCGTAGAAGTAGGGGATGACCGTCTGGATTCCATCGTCGTCCTCGCCGCGGTCGCTCTCCACGCCCACGGCCGCCGAGAGCTGCCGGTCCACGGCCTCCTCCCGCGCCTTCACGCGCGCCACCTCCCGGGGGTCCAGCACGCGGCTCCCCAGGACGCGGATGGCCTCCACCCCCTTGGCCAGCCGGATGTTCACGCGCACGAGGCGCGCCACGACCCGCGACTGGTCGGCCAGCTCGCGGTCCACCGCCCCGTCCACATGGGCCCCGGCGGCGTGCCGGTAGTTGCCGTGGCCCGCCGCGGCCACCTTCCACCAGGCGCCCGCGGTGCGGTCGCTGAGCTCCAGCACGGAGACCATGGCCCCATCCCGCGCCAGCTCGTCCGCGGCGCCCCGCACGACTTCCAAGTCTCGGGGCGCCTGGGGCCCCGTGACCAGCAGGACGAGCCGCGTCCCCGGGACGACCGCCTCGGCCTGGGCGGCCCGACGGAGCAACCAACTCGCCTGGCGGAGCGCGACGGGCAGGCGCCGCCCGACGGCCCCCTGGGCGTCCGCGCCCAGGACCGCGCGCCCCACGTCGCGGAGGCGTCCAGCCGACGCGCCCGCCGAACGCACGGGCTCCAGGTCGAAGACGCCCGCGCGGCCCCCGGGAGCGCCCGCGACGACGGCCCCCAGGCGATCGCGCGGCGTGAGTCGCTGCGCCAGGGACGCCAAGGTCTGGAGCGTCCCGCGAGGGTCCAGCGCGGCGACCCCCGAGGTGAACACGACGACGACGTCCAGGGGGGGGCGCCGCCAACCGTAGCGGTCGCTGCCGCGGAGCCCCACCTGGAGCACCACGCGCCCGGGGCGCTCCAGCCAGGGCCGGTCGAGGTCGGCGTAGACGGCCAGCCCATCGGTGGCGGGCGGATCCAAGGGCTGCTCGCCCGCCGTGGCGAGGTCCAGGGGCAACGCCAGCCCCTCGTCTCGCAAGGCCGTCTCCACGCGGCGCGTGCGCTCGGCGATGGCCGCGTCTCCGCCCAGGTAGGTGTTCTCGAAGTAGAAGGTGCGCGGCAAGAAGGCCGCCGGCTTGCTCCCACGGGCTGGCTCCGTCCCCGCGACGGGCCCGGGGGTGGGGCGCGACGGCGAGGGGGACGCCGCCGGGAGGTCCGAGCTCGCGTGGACCGGCGGCTTGGGCATGGGCAAGCCGTGGAGAGTGATGGTCCGGGACCGCCGGCTCGGCCTCTCGGCTCCCTTGGCGCCCTTGGCCTTCTTGCGACTGTGGCCATGTCCCGCGCCGCCTCCGAGCGCACCGCCGCCGCCACCACCGACGCCAGCCCCCTCGAGCCCCAAGATGCCCCCAGCAGACACGAGCCCGGCGAGGTCCCCTTCGCCTTCTCGGACCCCATCCGCCACGACCTTGTTGAGCCCCGAACCGCCACCTACTCTGGGATTCGGCTTTGGATCCCGCGTGTGGGCGGCGTCGGGCTGCGCGTCTGGGTGCTCGACGTGACGCGGCCACGCCTCCGCGCCCAGCCGCTTGCCTCCTTGCCCAAACGCGGCCTCCTGCGCCTCGGTCCGCAGAGCAGGTGGCGGATCGGGGTTGAGGACGAGGTCCGCCACCTTGTCGGCGCGTGC
>CAYZID010000009.1:0-41295 GCA_964478315.1 uncultured Myxococcales bacterium
GCCCACACGCGGGATCCAAAGCCGAATCCCAGAGTAGGTGGCGGATCTGGGGCCAGGCGCCGCGTCGTGATTTCAGGTGGGTTCGCGAGGAGGGAGCGTGCTGGTGGCACGTGACCGACGAACGGAACCGCCTGGAATCACAAGAGCAAGCCTGGCGACGGGAGACGTTGTGAGTCATGCTTCTAGGCGGGAGACAGGCCCAGGGTCCCGTCGAAGGGGAGGACGATGGGCTCGGCGCCGGCGCGCTCCACGTCACGAACGAAACCGGGGAGGTCCACGCCCGGGATGCAGACGGGCTCGTCGTCGTAGGGGGTGAAGAAGGAGTCCCAGTGGATGGCGACGACCTTCTTGGCCCCCGAGCGGCGCACGGCGTCCTCTACGTAGCGCGGGCGGTAGCGCCGCCCCACGGTGCACAGGAGCAGCACGTCCGCCGGCGCGTCGTGGAAGGCCTTGTCGAACTCGTGGTTGAAGAAGTCCGCGGAGTCCACGTGGACCAGGCGGACGCCAGCGGCCACGATGTGCCAGTTGAGCACGAGCCCGTGGCGCAAGTCGGTGAAGCGTGGCGGCCAGGGGGGCGGCTTGGGGATGTCTCCCGCCAGCGTCACGCGGTCGAAGTAGACGCGCCCGTGGCGGGAGGGGAGCCCGGTGAGCTGCACGGGGCCGGAGCGGATGACCTCGTGCCCGGTGGTCTCCACGAGTTGGGCCTCGGGCAGGCCGGCGGCGCGGCCCACGTTGCAGACGTCCGGGGAGCCGATGAGGCGCGCCCCCGTCTGCTGGCACAGAACGGGCGCGTCGAGGACGTGATCGTGGTGGGCGTGGCCCACGCACACGTCGTCGGCGTGGGGGATGACGCGCCGGATGACGTCGCCCTTGGGGACCAGGCGCTTCACGGCGGTCTCCAGAAGGCTCGGGCGCGAGAGGTAGGGGTCGATGACCAGGGTGTGGCCCTCGACCTCGAGGACGAACCCCGCGGTGCCCAGGTAGCGGAGACGGACGGCGGCGTCGGCGTCGGCCTCCCCGCGGTAGTAGAGGCCGGGGTCCACCGGCTTGAGGGGGGAGCGGAACAGCTTCACGGGCACCTCGGAGGTCGTCGGGCGGGTGGTGGCCGCGGGGCACGCAGCGACCGGACGCCATGCTGCCCCTGGAAGGCCCGGGGGGCAAGCCTGCAACGCGGACAGGGCCTGGCCCTGGGGCGGAGCGGGGGCGAGCTGCTCGGCGCGGAGTCTCAGATGGCCCGGGCGAGGACGACGAGCTGTTCGGAGTCCGGCGTGAGGGGCCCGCGGGAGAAGTCGCCCCAGCGGTGCTCGACGGTGAAGCCCGCCTCCCGGAGGAGGGTCGTGAGCTGGTCCGGGTAGAGCCAGCGGTGCGAGAGGAGCTCGTAGAGGCGCTGGAACACCAGAGGGGCCCCGGGCTGGGGTTGCGCGCTCGGAGGCGCGTGGATGTCGTAGCGGAACTCCATCCCGAACCGCTGGGCCCCCGGGAGCGGGACGAGGCGCTCGAAGACGTCGACGGTCCCCACGGCACCGTATGGGGTGTCCGAAGACGCTTCGCCACTCGCCCCGTCGACGATCGTCATGAGGTGCTCGAAGGGGGCGCCAGCGGGGGGAGGCGTCGCCTCGGAGAGGTCGGGGATGTAGACGTCTAGGGCCAGGAGCCCGTGGGGCTGGAGGTGGGCACGGGCGGTGGTGAGGCACTGACGGATCCCCGGGAGGTCCGGCAGGGCGAACAGCCCGTTGTAGGGGAAGATCGCGATGTCGAAGGGGCCTCCGAGGTCGACGTCGAAGGGGAGCGGGCGAGCGAGGTCGGCCTCGATGAGGCGCGCGCGCCCCGACGGGAGGGCGCGGAGCCGAGCGGCGGCGCGGGCAAGCATGGCGGGGCTCACGTCCACGCCCGTGGCGTGATCGCACACCTGCGCCACGGGCCCGAGCACGCGTCCGGCGCCGCAGGCGAGCTCCAGGACGCTGTGGGCGCCCCGGCAGAGGTCTACGTAGAACTCGACATCCCCAGGGGTTCCACGGTGGATGAGCTCGTAGAGCCGGGCGCGCAGGGCGGCCTCCTGCGGGAGCCTGTCGCCAGCGGGCGTGCGGGGGGTCATCGGCTGGTCCCCACGGCGAGCCACGCGCCCAGCGGAGCGCCGCCGCGCGGCAGGGGTACGTGCGCCCCCACGGCGACGTGATAGCGACGGCCACGCCCGAAGTTGAGGCCCAAGCCGGTGGTGAGCCCGGGGTCGGAGTAGAGGCCCACGGCCACGCCGTAGCGCGCGGTGGCGTCCAGGGACGCGGCGGGGCCTACCGCCACGCCCACGTGGAGGGTGGCGCCGTAGAGCGCGCCCAGCAGGACCGGGGACGCGCCGGCCTCGGCGGAGAGCGCCAGGGAAAAGGGCGCACCGGGGCGGGGGCCGATGAGGCCCACCTTGCCCGACAAGGCGATAGCGAAGCTGGGGACCTGGAAGGAGCCGCGCACCTCCACGCGGTCCCCCATCCCTTGACGGGACCAGCCGATGATGTGCGGCAGGGGGAGATAGGCGAGATCCTGCTCACCCGAGGACACGTCGCGCGTGGGTCCGTCGGGCTGGAAGATCGTGCGCTCCAGGGGCAGGAAGACGGCCCCCGCCACGCCCGAGCGGGCGGCCCCCGCGGGGAGGACGTGGGCGTCCTCCAAGATGCCGAGGGACCCGCATCCTGCGAGCCCGACGGCCGCGCTCAGGGCGACGGCGACGGCGACCTGCGCTGCGCGCGCGCGCCGACGAGCCGGCCGAGAGGCCGGGCGGGCGGCTCGGAAGGGAGAGGGGACGGACATGGGCGTCCTGGACGCGGGGGAGAGGAGTACGCGGGAGAGAGGACGCACGCGCGCCCGCCCTTGCGCTCTCAAGACATAGGGCCTCTCACCCGCGGCGGCCAGTTCTTGTGGGTGCGCGGCGCGTGAGAGGCGAGGTGCGTCTGGGCGGCGACGGCGGGACGCGGTATCGTTGCGGGGAGGGAACGGTCGCGCCCAGAGGTGGCGGCGCGGCGCGAGGCGCCCTCGGGAGGCACAGCGTGAGCATGTTCGCGACCATCCTCGTCCCCACGGACTTCTCGGAGTGCAGCCGCCGGGCGGTAGAGACCGGCCTGGAGGTCGCTGCGCGTTTCGACGCCAAGCGCCTCATCCTGATCCACGCTTCGGCCCACATCGACCACGGGAGCTTCGTGGACCCCGAGGTCCTGCGCACCGTGGACCAGGTGTTGGAGCGAGAACAGGAACGGCTGGCGTCCATGGCGCGCGAGGAGATGGAGGTCCTCCTGGGACAAGGAGAGGCGACGTTCCCGCGTGACCGCGTGGAGTACATCGTCGCCTCGGGCAACCCCGTGAGCCTCATCTTGACCACGGCGCGTGACGTCGGGGCGGACCTCATCGTCATGGGGACCCACGGACGCCAAGGGCTGTCCGACCACATCCTGGGGAGTACGACCGAGCGCGTGCAGCGGCGCGCGACGTGCGCCGTGCTCACGGTGAAGCCGGACGACTTCGGCTTCAAGGAGCCCTGAGCCGGGCATGTGGGCCGACGCCCGGGCTACTCGCCCGCGGGCGCGTCCGACGGCTCGTCCACGGGCACGTAGAGCTCACCGCCCTGGGCGCGGAAAGCCTGGGACCGCTCCTCCATGCCCAACTCCCGCGCCTCCTCCGGGCTCACCCCCTTGGACGCCGCGTAGTCGCGGAGCTCTCGGGTGATCTCCATGGAGCAGAACTTGGGCCCGCACATGGAGCAGAAGTGGGCCACCTCGGAGGACTCCTTGGGGAGCGTCTCCGCGTGGAAGTCCTTGGCCGTGGCCGGGTCCAGCGAGAGGTTGAACTGGTCCTCCCAGCGGAACTCGAAGCGCGCCTTGCTCAGCGCGTGGTCCCGGTAGATGGCGCCCGGGTGGCCTTTGGCCACGTCCGCTGCGTGGGCGGCGATCTTGTAGGTGACGATGCCGGTCTTCACGTCGTCGCGGTCGGGGAGGCCCAGGTGCTCCTTGGGCGTCACGTAGCAGAGCATGGACGTGCCGTACCAGCCGATCATGGCCGCCCCGATCCCGCTGGTGATGTGGTCGTAGCCGGGCGCGATGTCCGTCACGAGGGGCCCCAGGGTGTAGAACGGCGCCTCGAAGCAGTCCTCGAGCTCCTTGTCCACGTTCACCTTGATCATGTGCATGGGGACGTGCCCCGGGCCCTCGATCATGACCTGGCAGTCCTGCTCCCAGGCCTTCTTGGTGAGCTCGCCCAAGGTCTCCAGCTCGGCGAACTGGGCACGGTCGTTGGCGTCGGCCAGGGAGCCCGGACGGAGCCCGTCACCGATGGAGAAGGCCACGTCGTAGGTGCGGGCGATCTCGCAGATCTCGTCCCAGTGCTCGTAGAGGAAGTTCTCGCGGTGGTGGGCGACGCACCAGCGCGCCATGATGGACCCGCCGCGGGAGACGATGCCCGTCATGCGCCCCTCGGTGAGGGGCACGTAGCGGTGGAGGACCCCGGCGTGGATGGTGAAGTAGTCCACGCCCTGCTCGGCCTGCTCGATGAGGGTGTCGCGGTAGATCTCCCAAGAGAGGTCCTCGGCCACACCCCCGACCTTCTCCAGCGCCTGGTAGATGGGCACCGTCCCGATGGGCACGGGGGCGTTGCGGAGGATGAAGTCGCGGGTCGTGTGGATGTTGTCCCCGGTGGAGAGATCCATGACCGTGTCGGCCCCCCACCGGATGGACCACACCATCTTGTCCACCTCCTCCTCGATGGAGGAGGTCACGGCGGAGTTGCCGATGTTCGCGTTCACCTTCACCAGGAAGTTCCGCCCGATGATGACCGGCTCCAGCTCGGGGTGGTTGATGTTCGCCGGGATGATGGCCCGCCCCGCGGCGATCTCGTCTCGGACGAACTCGGCGGTGACCGTCTCGGGGAGCTTGGCACCAAAGGGGTTGCCCATGAGGCGCGCGTCGCGGTCGGCACGGGCATAGCGAGCCCGCAGCGCCTCCCGGCGCTCGTTCTCCCGAATGGCGACGTACTCCATCTCCGCCGTGATCTCGCCCCGGCGCGCGTAGTGGAGCTGGGTCACGTTCGCCCCCGCCTTGGCGCGACGCGGCGCGCGCTTGAGCCCGGGGAAGGCCTCGGCGGCCTCCTTGCGCCGCTTGCGATAGCCGTCGTCCACGGCCTTGAGGGCGCGGCCGCCGTAGACCTCCGTGTCTCCGCGCGCCTCGATCCAGGCGGCCCGGATGGGCTCCAGCCCCCGGTGGATGTCGATGTGGGCGTCGGGGTCCGTGTAGGGGCCGGTGGTGTCGTAGACGTGGACGACCTCACCGTTCGTCAGGCGGATCTCCCGCAAGGGCACGCGCAGGTCGGGAAACCGCTGGCCGGGGACGTAGATCTTGCGCGACGCCGGCAGCGGGCCGGTGGTGACGAGGCGGTTGGGGTCCACGGTGAGCAGCGGCTGGGTCATGACGACGACTCCTGGAGACGGACAGAGGGGCCTGAGCCCCGCGGGGCCCGCCCCGGGGCGGCCCACGGCGGCCCCCCGGGCGAAGGGCGGCGGATGGTAGCCCGGCACGCCGAGGCTTGGAAAGCGCGACGACACATTCATACTCTGCGACCGTCCGACGCCCCTGCCCCGGCAGGCGCGCCCCTGCCCCCCACCCCGCGGAGCACACCTTGGCCACCTACGCCATCGGAGACGTCCAGGGCTGCTACGAGGAGCTGCGCGCGCTGGTGGCCCAGCTCCCCTTCCGGGCGGGGCACGACCGCTTGTGGTTCGTGGGCGACCTCGTGAACCGCGGCCCCGCCTCCCTGGAGGTCCTGCGCTGGGTCCGTGACCTCGGCGACGCGGCGGTGACGGTGCTCGGCAACCACGACCTGCACCTGCTGGGCGTGTGGCTCGGGGCGCGGGAGCTGCACCCGGGCGACACGCTGGGGGCGGTGCTGGACGCCCCGGACGCCTCGGAGCTGCTCGCGTGGCTGCGCGCACGCCCCCTGCTCCACGTCGAGGAGACGCCCCACGGGGGGACGCGCCTGTTGGCCCACGCCGGGCTCCACCCCGCCTGGTCCATCGACGTGGCCCGCGCCGAGGCGCGCGCCCTGGGGGTGGTGTTGGGGGGCCCCCAGGCGGCGCGCCTCCTGGCCCCGGGGCGGCCCCGGGGGCGGGCTCGGTGGAGGCCCACGCTGGGGGGCCTCAAGCGCCACCGGACGGCGTTGGCGGCGCTGACTCGGATGCGCGCGCTCACCCCGCGCGGCAAGCTGGACCTGCGCTTCAAGGGACCTCTCGCGGACCTCCCGCCAGGGCGGCGAGCCTGGTTCGACGTGCCGCGCGCGGACGGCGCCCCCCTGGGCCCTGGCCTGGAGGTCGTCTTCGGGCACTGGGCGGCGTTGGGCTTCTACCGCCGCCCGGGTGTCTGGGGGCTGGACTCGGGCTGCGTGTGGGGGGGCGCCCTCACGGCGGTGCGCCTGGAGGACGGGGCCCACTGGCAGGAGCCCGCGCGTCGGCGCCCCCATCGCTGAGGGCCGCCGACGTAGCGCGGGACCGGAGCGCCGCTCAGCGCACGACGCACGCCTCGGGGGTGCGCACATCCGGGCGGACCATGCGGATGGGGGCCAAGAGCCGCTGGGAGCCCCTCAGCAGGCGCTCGCAGTCGGCCTCGGCGGGCCGCCCCTCGACCTCCACCTTGCTCTCGCATCGCGACTGGCCCCCGCAGAGGAGCTTCGTGAGCTCCAGGTAGCACTCGGCGAGCTGGGCGCACCGGCTGGACCAACGGGCCCCAGCCGACGCGGGAGGGGTAGAGGGTGGGGGAGCGTGCTGGGGCTGGGGAGCTGGTGCGGGCGCGACGGCGACCACCTGGACGGGCACAGGCGCTGGCGGGGGACCGGCCGCCCACTGTTGTGAGCAAGCCCAGAGACTCTCCGCGGTCTCCCGCGTCCGCTGGAAGATCTCCGTGTCCGGGGTGGCCGACGCGTAAGGCCCGCTCAACTGGAGGACGTAGCGCATGCCGCTCTCTGGGTCTGCCGTGTAGTGGATCCAGGCGTTGTCCTCCGCTTTCACGTTCAGGTTTCGCCCATCGCGCAAGTTCTGGAGCCCACGACCTCCGGCGCAGTCCACCAGGCCATCGAGGGCGGCGTCCACCCCCCGCACGGGTGTGGGCAGAGAGTACGTGGCGGTCGTGCCACAAGCGGCAACGCTGAGGCCCAACAGGCCCCAGGACAGGAAACGGAGGGCGGCGCCGGGGCTTCGATGACGACGGGAGCGAGTGTTCACGAGCGTTCTCCTTGGATGGCAGGCTCTTGGGGGCCGGAGGAGCCCGGCCTAACCAGTTCAACACAGGGGTATAGTGAAAAGGTCCGGTGCCCCGCAAGGGAAGATGGCGGGTGTTCTGATGACTGCATCCTCCCACCGCCGGGAACCGCGAGCCGGTGCGTGGACGAGCACTGGGGGGCCCTATTCACGGCTGAGGCGCCCCGGCGTGTGGACGCGCGGGGCTCAGCGTTCACCGGGACGCGCAGGGCTCAGCGTTCACCGGGACGCGCAGGGCTCAGCGTTCGCCGCGGACCAGCGCCTCCAGGCGCGCCTGGAGGGCGTCGCGGGTGACGCGGAAGTGGTGGAGGCGCTGGGCGTGGGTGAGGTCCTCGTGCGCCCGGTCGGGGTCGGGGAGCGGCCAGTGGAGGCGCCGGGCGCGCGAGAGGAAGACGGGGCAGACCTCCTCGGCGCACAGCGTCACCACCAGGTCCACGCCGGCCGGGTCGATGGTGTCCACGGACTTGGAGCGATGGCCGGAGAGATCCACGCCCACCTCGGCCATGGCCTCCACGGCGAGGGGGTTCACCCGCGAGGGGGCCGAACCGGCCGACTGGACGCGCACGTGGGCTCCCAAGCGCCGAAACAGGGCGCGCGCCAAGCCCTCGGCCATCTGGGAGCGGGCGGAGTTGGCCACGCACAGGAACAAGACGCTGTGAAAGGGCAGGTCGGGCATGGGCGGCGTTTAGTGGGTGGGGTTGGTGGGGCTCGCGGATGCGACCGAGGCAGGGAACCACCCCTTGGTGCGGTTGGCGAAGGCCACGAGCGACAACATCACCGGGACCTCGATGAGGACGCCCACGACCGTCGCCAGGGCCGCCCCCGAGGCGAGCCCGAAGAGGCTGATGGCCACGGCCACGGCCAGCTCGAAGAAGTTGGACGCGCCGATGAGGGCCGCCGGGGCCGCCACGTTGAAGGGCAGCCGCAGCAGGCGCGCTAGGCCGTAGGCGATGGCGAAGATGCCGTAGGTCTGCAGCAGCAGGGGAACGGCGATGAGGCCCACGCGCCCGGGCTGGGCCACGATGGTCTGGGCTTGGAAACCGAACAGCAGGACGACCGTGAGCAGCAGACCGAGGATCGACGTGGGCTTGAGCTTGGAGGCCAGGCGGTCGATGGCCTGGGGCCCGCCGGTCTTCAGCAGGCGCTTGTGGGTGAGGACGCCCGCCGCCAGGGGTAGGACGACGAAGATGACCACGGAGGCCACCAGCGTCTCCCAGGGCACGGTGAGGTCGGTGACGCCCAGGAGCAACCCGGCGATGGGGGCGAAGGCGAAGACCAGGACGATGTCGTTCACCGAGACCTGGATGAGCGTGTAGTTGGGGTCGCCGTCGGTGAGGTGGCTCCAGACGAAGACCATGGCCGTGCAGGGGGCCACGCCCAGGAGGATCATCCCGGCGATGTACTGCTCCGCGTCGGCTGCGGGGACGAGGCCGGCGAACAGGTGCTGGAAGAACAGCACGCCGAGGGCGGCCATGGTGAAGGGCTTGATGAGCCAGTTGACGACGAGGGTCAGGGCCAGGCCCTTGGGCTTTGTGCCGGCACGCTTGAGGGCCGTGGGCTCCACGCGCAGCATCATGGGGTAGATCATCAGCCAGATGAGCACGGCAACCACCAGGTTCACCCGCGCCCACTCGAAGCGCGCCACGGCCTGAAAGGCGCCGGGGGCTACGATCCCCAGCCCCACGCCGGCGGCGATGGCCAGGGCAACCCACACGGAGAGAAAGCGCTCGAAGATACCCATGGGCTCGACCTGCGTGGTTCTCGACGGTTGAAGGCCAGGTGTCGAAGCTCGTCGGCTCGGGGAGCCGTGAGGCTCCCGCCGCGGGCGCCCGCCCGGTCACATTCGGTTATCGCCGAATTGCGAACACAGGTTCTACGGGAGCCGGCCGCCCACCGTCAACCCACACCTGGGAGAAGCATGACTCACAACACCTCCCAACGCCAGTCTTTCAATTGTGATTCACGCAGGTTATCTCGCCACCCAGGCACCACCATGCCCGGTTCTCGGCGGAACATGGGGCACCGCGCGGTGTCAGGGGGGAGGCGGGACGCGACGCGACGCCCAACGGCTCGTCCTCGTGGCCCTCACGCTGTGGACCAAGACCGACTTGGAACCCACGAGGCAGCCCAAGGCGCCCCACGACTTCCGGGGCGAGCTCACCTCCACCGAGGTGCCCTTGGGCGTGCCCCGCTGAGGGCGCCGCGCTCGCCGCGACGCCTCCCGCGGGGCTCCCCACGTGCGCTCAGGCCTCCGCAGCGAAGCCGATGGGTCCCCGCTTCACGCCGTTGGCGGCGTCGCGCTCCTCGCGGGCGGCCCGCACCAGGTCGTCCTGGCGCAGCGGGCGGTCGGCGCTGGCCGCGCGGAAGGCCGCCTTGAACACGGCGTTGCGGATGTGGCCGCCCACCAGGTCGAAGCGGCGGGCGAGGGCCTCCAGGTCCACGTCCACGGTCAGGGGCACGGTGTCCGGCAGCAGGCCCCGCCAGATGGCCTCGCGCTCGCGGGGGCCGGGGCCCTCGAAACGCAGGTTGTAGGTGAGCCGCCGGGTCAGCGCCCGGTCCAGGCGCTCGCGCAGGTTCGTAGCCAAGAGCACCACGCCCTCATGGCGCTCGATGGCGGTGAGCAGCACGTTCACAGCCGAGCGATCGTGGCGCGAGGCGCGGGGGTCGTCACGCTCCCCCAGCAGCGAGTCGGCCTCGTCCAGAAAGAGCACGGCGCCCTCCTTGCGGGCCTCTTGGAAGAGCCGGATGAGGTTCTTCTCGGTCTGCCCCACCCACTTGGACACGAGCGCCGGCACGGACGCGACCAGGAGGGGCCGCCCCAGCTCGTGGGCCACGGCCTCGGCGCACAGCGTCTTGCCCGTCCCCGGGGGGCCGTGGAACAGGGCCGACACGCCCTTGCCGTAGCTCAGCCGCTTGCCCACGCCCCAACGCTCCAGCACGTCGCGGCGGTGCCGAGCGGCGTCGATGAGCTCCACGACCTGGGCGCGCAGAGGCTCCGGAAGGATGACGTCCTCCAGGCGCACCTCGGGGTGGTGGACGCTCAGCTCCTCGTCGGGGTCGCGCGGCCGATCGAGCTGCGCGCGGGCGGCGCGCTCGAAGTGGGCCATGGTCAGGGTCGGAGCGGGCCCGGGCGTGTCGGCGCTCTCCTCTCCACCTCCATGCACGGCGTCAGCCACCGCGAGCAGCACGGCGTTCTTGATGAGGCCTCCGGTGAGCTCGTAGCGATCGGCCAGCAGATCCACGTCCACGTCGTCCGCCAAGGGGGCCTCGGCTGGCAGGTGCTTGCGCCAGATGGCCGCGCGGGCCTCGCGGTCGGGGGGGGGAAAGCGGACCTTGACCAAGATCCGCCGCTCCAGCGCCTCGTCCAGGGCCTGGGGGATGTTCGTGGCGAGCACGGCGATACCCTCGAAGCGCTCGATCTCGGTGAGGAGCATGGTCATGAGCGTGTTCCCCAGAGCGCGGCTCCCGAACAGCCCCTCGCACTCGTCGAAGAACAGCAGCGCGTTCTGGAGCCGCGCCTCCCGGAACAGGCCCGGCAGAAAGTGCTCAGCGTTGCGGTGGTCCAGGAAGGTGGGGATGTCCACGTTGAGCACGCGCTTGCCCAGCGCGTGAGCCACCGCGTGGGCCATGAGGGTCTTGCCCGTGCCGGGGCGGCCGTGAAAGAGCATGAGGACCCCGCGCCCGTAGCGGATGAGGTCATCGAAGCCCCAGGCGGCGCGGTAGCGCAGGTACTCGCCGTGCCGCTCGACGACCGAGAGAATGCGCCGCTTGTCGGCCTCGGGCAGCACGACCTGGTCCAGGGTTGCACGGGGCTCCTCCACGGAGGAGAACTCCAACAGCTCGTCGCTCAGCCCCGGATCGCCCAGGAGGTAGCCGAAGGTGCGGTTGGGCAAGTCCACGTCCGCGCCGAGGATGTCCTGCGGCGAAGTCATGTGGCCCGAGGTGTCCAGGCGCAGGATGTCCGCGGCGAACAGCCGCGCCTTGGGGGTGAACGCACGCCGCCGCTGCACGCGCTCCGCGAAGGGCAGCTCCAGGAAGTCGAAGACCAGCTCCACGGTGACGACCTCCGTGACCGTGGTGTCCTCGGTGAGCTTCTCGAACAGCCTGCGGAAGCGCCGGGACACGGCCGGAGCCATGGCGAGGAGGACGGTGGCCCGCTCCAGATCATCCAGCGCGTGCGTCTCACACAGGGTGTCCAGGGCGAGTGGCCGAGCGTGCCCCGCGGCGACCTCGTCGCGGTGGCGCGCCAGGCGTGCGTCCACGCGGCCACGGTGCGCCCGCTCGGCCGCCAGGAAGCGGGTCCGGCGGGCCTTGAGGGTGCGCGTCGACGGAGCCTGTTCGCGCTCCTCGTTCCGCCAGAGGCTCCAGTCGTCTTCACCCACGCCGAGGTCCGCGTTGGGGCCCTGGCGCGAAGCCCGCTGCTCCAGGGCCCGGTCCACGATGAGCCGGTGGCACCGCGCCTCCACCCACTGGAGCTCGTCCTGGATGTAGTCCATGTCGCTGTCGTACGGGGCGCTCTCCTCGGAAACCTGCACGCCGCCCGCGCGTACCGCGCCCTGCACCTTGTCTCTCTTCGCCATGAGGTCTGCTCCTTGGGCTCCGCGGGGGCCTTGTGGGGGTGTTGGTCTTTGTCGCGCACCGGGCTTGCCCCCGCCCGAGTCATCTCCTGTGCGCACCCTCCATACCCACGACGGAGCCAAGGTTGGACCCGAATCTCGCCAGCGCTCCGACGATGGACCCAGAACGTCCAGCCCCCCCCCCCTGTTCGCCCGGGCGGTACGCGCGCGGTGGTTCTGGAGGCCCCCAGCAGATGTTGACGGGCGCCACGCTTGGTCCATCATGCTCGGGCGCGGGGCGAGGAGGTGGGCCCCGCCCGTGGCCCCGGGCGCGGACGCGGCCCGGGGGCACCTCGCACGCACCGAGCCCCATACGCCATGGACGAGCCCAGCCACGTGCCGAGCGACGAGGGACAGCCAGCGCCCGAGCCCCAACCGGGCGGCCAGTCGGAGCGGGAAGCCGCAGCCGGCGCCGAGGTACCGGGAGGTGGGGGCGAGGCCGCGGCGCCGGCGACACCCGAGGAGCTGCGCGCGGAGATCGAGCGCAACGTCGAGGCGGGCGAGTGGGAGCTCGTGGTCGAGGACCTGCTGGACCTCGCGGGGATGGAGGCGGCGCTGGACGACAAGGTGGCGCACCTCACGCGGGCGGCGCGGATCTTCGGCATGGAGCTGGAAGACGCCCAGGGCGCCGCCGCCATCCGCCTAGAGGCGGCGCGGCTCCTGGCGGACGCCGAGCGCTTCGACGAGGCCACCGAGCAGATCGAGCTGATCTTGGAGGCCGACCCCACTCACGAGGAGGCCCTGGAGGAGCTGGAGGCGCTGGCCGCCGAGCGCGAGGATTGGGACGCCCTGTTCGCGGCGTATGACCGGCGGCTGGTCTACGTCGAGGACGCCGAGGGCTCCAAGGACGAGCAGCTCACGCTGCTGCGCCGCATGTCGCTCATCCAGCGAGAGGCCCTCCAGGACTTCGACGGCGCCGTGGGCAACCTCCGGCGCATGTTGGAGCTGGACCCCACCCACGAGGAGGCCGCCGCGCAGCTCGAGGAGCTGTACCGGGCGCGGGAGCGCTGGGCCGACCTGGCCGCCTTCTACGTGGACCGCGCCGACCTGCTGGAAGCGGGCGAGGGGCGCGCCGCGGTGCTGTGCAAGGCCGCGGCGGTCCAGCGCGACGAGCTGGGGGCGCCCACCGAGGCCGCGGTGCTCTACCGCGAGGTCCTGGAGGTGGCGCCGGGGCACCCGGAGGCCGTGGCGGGGCTCCGGGGCCACTACGAGGCCACCGAGGACTGGGCCGCCTTGGAGCGGCTTCTGCTTGGGGAGGCGGAGCGGCTGGAGACCGCCGGCGCGGAGGCGGCCGAGCGGCTCGCGGCTTGGACCGAACTGGGGCTGCTGCGCACGCGTCGGCTGGGCGACGGCGACGGGGCCATCGCCGCCTACGAGCGGGCGCTGGCGCTGGACTCCTCGCACATGCCAGCCATCGACGGGCTGGCCGAGGCCTTCGAGGCGGCCGAGAAGTGGGAGCTCTACTCCAAGGTGCTCGCGCTGAAGCTGAGCGCCACGCCGCGGGAGGACGAGGTGGCGCGCGCGGCGCTGCACCACCAGCTCGCGCTCGTGCTGCGCGACCGGCTGGGGGAGGTCGAGGAGGCGCTGGGACACTTCGAGCGGTCCATCGAGCTCGACCCCACCCGCTACGAGCCCCGCGCCGAGCTGGGCCTGACCCTCGTGGCGAAGGAGGCGTGGCCCGAAGGCTTGGCGCTGTTGGAGAGCGCCGTCGTGCGGCTGCCCCACGACGTGCCCGACGCCCGGCGGGCGAAGATCTGGCGGGCCCTGGGGCGCGCGGCCGAGGAGGTGTTCGACGAGGAGCGGGCGCGGTCGGCCTACCGCGAGGTCCTGGCGAGCGCCACGCCCGACGCGGATCTCCTCTGGCGGCTGGCGAAGATCTCCATGCGCCTGGAGCGCTACGAGGAGGCCCAGGACCTGTTCCAGCGGCTCAAGGTGGGCTACCGCGACGCCCTCACGGCGGCCCAGCGAGCCGAGCTGGCCGTGGATCTGGGGCAGTGCGCGGTAGAGCTCGGCCAGCTCGCCCTCGCCAAGGACGTCGTGGCCGAGCTGGACGGAGACGTGGCGCCGGACGCGGCGGCCCTCAAACGGCTCGTAGAGGTGGCCCGGCGCAGCGAGGACTGGGCCAAGGTCGTGGCGACGCTCAAGCGCCTCGCGGAGGTGGAGGAGGAGCCCCTGGCGCGCTTCCGGGCGCTGCTGGAGGCGGGCGACGTCTGCCGCGACCGCTTGGGCGACCGTGCGGGGGCCGCGGAGGCCTACCGAGCGGCGCTCACCCACGGCGCCCACAGCAAGGCGCCGCTGGTGAATCTCCTCCAGCTCCACGTGGAGGAGCGGGACTTCGAGGCGGCCATCGACGTCCTGGAGCAGCTCGCCGAGCGGGAGACGAACACCGAGCGCAAGGCCCGGTGGATCATGAGCATCGGGCAGATCTACCAGGACGAGCTCAAGCGCCCCGCCCGCGCCATCCACGAGTACGAGCGCGTGCTGGACGTGGACCCCAACCAGCTAGAGGCCTTCCAAGCGGTCGACTCGCTGCTCACCAAGGCCCAGGACTGGAAGGAGCTGGAGCGCGCCTACCGGCGGATGATCCAGCGGGTCCAGAAGGCCGGCGACAAGGTCCGCAAGCGCAGTCGCCTGCTGTTCATGCTGTACCGGGCGCTGGGCGACATCTACCAAAAGCGCCTGCCCAACGACGAGTACGCCATCGCCGCCTACGAGCTGGCCCTGGACCAGAAGCCGGACGACCTCAAGGTGCGCCTGACGCTCGCCCGCCTCTGCGTGCGCGTGCCCGCCATGCTGGACAAGGCGGTCGCCAACTACCGGTGGCTGCTCCAGGCCTACCCCGAGCAGTTCGAGCACTACCACAAGCTGTCGGCCCTGTACGCCAGCGCGGGGGAGATCGACCGGGCGTGGTGCATCGCGGGAATCCTGCGCCTGTTCGGCAAGGCGCTGGAGGCCGAGGAGCGCATGTACGAGAAGTTCCTGCGTCCGGGGCTCGCCCCCGTGAAGCGGGGCTTCGACAGCGACATCTGGACGAACCGCGTCATGGGCCCGCGCTACGACCTGGCGCTGGGACAGATCTTCGGGGTGCTCTACGAGCTCTTGGGCGACCACCTGGTCAACAAGTCCCCCAAGTCCCTGGGCGTCTCCAAGCGCCAACGGCTGGACCTGCGGCACCCGAGCCCCTTCACCGAGACGCTGTACCAAGTCAGCCAGATCCTGGGGTTGGGCGTGCAAGAGGTCTACTACGCACCGGATCAACCGGGGCTCCGCGTGCTGCCCACGCGCCCGGTGTCCTTCGCCATCGGGTCCAACTTCGCGAACTCCGACAACATCAAGGGCTTGGGCTTCCACATCGCCAAGAAGCTGGTCTACCTCCACCCGTGGCACGTCTTGGCGGCCCACTACGACGAGGACCTCCTCCACCTGCTCTACATGGCGGCGGGCGCGGCCGTCGTCGCGGACTTCCCCATCCTCCTACGCGACGACCTCCCGGCGGACGTGCGCGCCACCCATCTCCAGTTCGTCACCGGCATCCGCGAGCGCCTCGCCGAACGCCTCACGCCGGAGACCGCGCGAAAGCTCCTGAAGCTGTTCAACTACGTCAAGGACCCCACGTCCCCCGGCGTGGTCCGCCGCTGGCACCAGGAGGTCGAGCGCACGGCCAACCACGCGGCCGTCTTCGTGGTCAACGACATCCACCTGGTGGGTGTGGCCTTGAAGAAGGAGCACCGCGGCACCTCGTCCCTCACCGTGGCGGACAAGCTCAAGGACTTCGCCCAGTACGTCCTGAGCGACCAGTTCGCCAAGCTCCGCAAGGTCACGGGGGTCGCCATCCCCCGCCGCTGAGGCGCGCCACGAGCTTGGCGCGGAGCCGCGGATCGTGTATCGCCCTCGTTCATGATGAGCACGACGACACCGCGCAATCGCCTCCTCTGGACAGCCCTCGCCGTGGGCCTCGCCGGGCTCGTGGCGTGGCGGATCTTCGCCGCCCAGGATCCCGCCAAGCGCCTGCGCCAGATCGCGCCGCGCATCGGCGCCGACCGCATCGAGGCCCCCCTCACCGACGCCCAGCGCGCCTACGCCCTCGAACGAGCAGGCAGCACCGCCCAGGGCCCCGCCGCGACGGTGCCCTTCGCGGACCTCCTGGCCCAGGTCGCGCCCAAGCCGGGCACCGTGGTCTTCGTGAACTTCTGGGCCACGTGGTGCAAGCCCTGCGTCCAAGAGATGCCCACGATGATGGAGCTGGCCCGGCGCATGCGCGACGAGGGGCGCGACTTCGTCATGGTGGCGGTGAGCTACGACGACGACTGGGCGGCCGTGAGCGACTTCTTCGCGCGGCTGGTGGGAAACCCGCGGCCCGCCGAGCTGGTGCTGGCGCGCGACCCGGCCCCGGACTCGCCCACGAGCCTGCGCATGTCCCTGGGCACCCGGCAGATCCCCGAGTCCTACGTCCTCCGAGATGGCGTGGTCCTGGCCCGCTTCGTGAACCTGCGCGAGTGGACACAGCCCGAGATCGTCGAGTACTTCCAGCTCCTCACCGAGATCCCACGCGGAGCGCCGCGCCCGTAGCCCACCGCGCGACGGGAAAACGGGCCGCTCGGGGAACCGTCGCGTAAACTGGCGCCATGTCGCACGCACCGCAGCAAGCCTCGCAGTCTGCCGACGCCCCCCCCGCGCAGGCCGGCAACCCGCTCACCCGCCCCACCCTCGCCTTCCTCGTCCTGGTGACGGTGGCTGCGCTGTGCGCCATCGCCCTGCACCTCTTGGGGCCGCCCCAGGGCGCCCCGGCGCCCGGTGAGGTGGACCTCCGCGTGCCCGACTGGCGGCCCACCCCCGAGGAGCTCCGCGCCATCGCCAAGGCGCGAACCGAGCGCCTCCAGCACGTACCGCCGGCCGACGCCCCGGACGTCGTGGCCCTCATGCGGGACTTCGAGGCCTTCAACCGCACCGAGCGCCAGACCCGCGGGCGGCCGGGGGCCAAGCTGGCCGAGGCCCACGCCGTCTACGCCCAGCGCGCGCGAGACATGGCCCGCTTCCAGTCGTTGGAGCGGTTCTTGGGGCTCGGGCAAGAGCTGGCCGACCGCTTCCTCGCCGCCTTGGAGGCCGGCGACACCGCTACGGTGGAGCGCCTGGGCGGGCGGTTCTTGGACGAGGGCCGCGCCACGGGCCTCCTGGGCCCCGACGGCAAGCCCGCGCCAGGCGCCAAGCCCCTCATCGCCGCGGCCTTCTTGCTGCGGTGGGTCTCCCCCCTCGCCGAGGAGCGCCCCGTGGACGCGCTGCTGACGCTGGCCGAGCGGCGCATCCTCACCCGCTGGAAGCTGGGCGCCAACCCGCTGCTGCCCCCGGAGCGCCGCGAGGCCGTGGCCGAGGAGCTGCGGCGCCTCCAGCCCGACTACCCGGTCACCGAGGCGCTGGCGGCGCGAGCCGCCGACGACAGCGACTGGGAGGCAGCCGCCCGCCTCTACGAGCAGGCCGCGCGGGAGCACCCCGACGACCGCCGCCTACGGGCCAACGCCGCCTTCGCGGCCGAGCGAGCCCGGCGTCGCGCTGCGCCACGCCCAGCCCCCACGCGCTGATCGCGCTACGCGGGCGCGTCCGCGCCGTCGCTCTCCGCCTCGGGGACGTCGGCGCCCGCGTCGCCCTGCCGCCCGTCCACCGGGCGCGGTGCCTGGGCCACGCGCTCCTCACCCCCGGGCCCCTGGGAGCCATCCGCCGCCGCCGGGGCCGGCGCGGGGATGAGGTGCACGTCCTGCTGGGGGAAGGGGATCTCGATCCCCGCCTCCTCGAACGCCCGCTTGATGCGCGCGTTGAAGGCGCGCTCGGCCCCCCAGTTCTCGAAGACGCGCGTCTTGAACCACGCCCGCACCGTGATGGCGCTGTCGCCGAACTCCGTGAGGCCCACGTAGCGCGGCGGCTCCTCCAGCTTCTCCGCCCAGGCCGGGTCGGCGAACATCTCGTCGCCCACGCGATCGATGGTGCGCTGCACGAGGCCCAGATCCGTCCCGTAGGCCACGCCGATGTGGCAGACCACGCGGCTCCACCCTTGGGAGTTGTTGACGACGGCGCTGATGGCGCCGTTCGGCAGGCTGTGGACCGCACCCTTGATGTCGCGCAGGACCGTGCGCCGGAAGGTGATGGCCTCGACAGTCCCCGTGTGCCCGGCGGCCTCGATGACGTCGCCCACGGCGTACTGGTTCTCCAGCAGGATGAAGAAACCGGTGACGAAGTCTTTGACGAGGCTCTGGGAGCCGAAGGAGATAGCCAGTCCGAAGATGGCGGCGCCGCCCAGGATGGGCCCGATGTCCACCGTGAGCGCGTCCAGGCACAGGAGCGACGTGCCGATGATGACCAAGAGCTTGAAGGCGCCGCGCGTGACCTGGGTGAGCGTCTCGGCCCGCTGGCGCTCGTCGCGCGTGGCGTCGGCGTCGGCGTTCGCGCGCTCGATGACCCGCCGGGCCAGGCGCTTGGACCACCCCAGCAAGAGCCACGCGAGGAACAGGTAGATGGGCACGGGCCAAGCGCCGCGGAGGAACGTCCAGGCCGTCGCCACGGTGGCCCGCATGAGCTGCCAGGTGGTCGTATGCGCTGTCAGATACGCTGCGAGCTGCTCCTTGCGCTGATTCAACGTGGCGAGCTCCGAGGAGAAAAAGGCGTCATTCACCTTGAGCGTGCGCTGGGTGTCCTTGGTGGTCCGCACAGCCTCCTGAAGCTCCGTGCGCTTCTTGGCGGCCCGGCTCGCGTAGGTTTCCCAAGCAGCGCGCCAGTCCGCCGTCTCCGTGGGGTCGTCCAGGGCCCTCTGGTGCTCGCCGCGAGCGATCTTCAGCTCCCGCTCCACGAGCCGCTCGTCGATGACCTGCGCCTCCAGCAAGGTCGCCAGGGCTGCGGACTGGTCGGCCGCCAGCTTCCGCTGGGCCTGGGTGTCGGCGATGAGGTCTTCGACCGCGCGGATCTCGCCCTTCGTGGCCTTGGCGCACTCGTAGTAGCGCTCCAGCGGCGTCTCGTCCCGACGAGGCTCCGTCTCGCACGTGCGCTTGGCGAGCCCCAGCGCGTCGTCCGAGGGCTGGTCGGCCAGCCCCCTCACGCGCTCCTCCACGGCCTCGATGTCCTTGTTGATGGCCGCGTAGTAGCGGTCCTGGTTCGCCATCTTGTCCCCGGCCAGGGCCGCCCACGCCGCCAGCGCCGGCTGCCGCTTGACGAGCCGCCGGGGCTCGCTCCGCGCGTCGGCCAGAGCCCGCGCGGCCTTGGCCTTGGCCTCCAGGGCCTCATCTCGCGCCCGGCGCTGGCGCACGAGCTCGCTCTGTCGGGCCAGCGTCTTGGCCGCCTGGGCCGCGGGGCCCGCCGCCTTGGCGAGGACCCCCACGTCCTGGGTCTCCCCGCCCAGCAGAGCCTCCGCCTGCTTCACCCGGGCCTGCACCCCGGCGAGGGCCTCCTCGGCGGCCTTGGCCTCGGCCTCGGCCTTGGCCGCCGCCGTCTCCGCCTGGGCGAGCACCGCCCGCGCGGCGGCCCCCTTGGCCTCGTCGTCTCCCGCCGCCGTCACGGCCACCCGCGCCTTCTCCAGCGCCTTGAGGGCCTCGGCGGCCGCGGCGCGGGCCTCGTCCCGCTTGGCCGTGAGCCCCTCTAGCTCGGCCACCCACCCGTCGCGCGCCTGGCCCAGCACCTCCCGGGCGGCCGCCATCTTCGCCTCCAACCGCTGGACCTCCAGGGTCTTGGCGTCGGCGGCCACGGTCGCCCGCTCCAACGCGGCTTCGGCGGCCTGGACCTCCCCTCCCAGGAGCCCGGCGCCGCCCTCCTCGGCGGGCGCTAGCTCGCGGTAGAGCGCCAGCACCTGGGTCGCCAACCGCTGCTCGCCCGCCCAGTAGTCGTACCACTCGCGGTTGGACCGCTTTTTCGTGAGGAGCGTCCGCAGGCGCGCCTCCAGCTCCTCCCGGCCCTCCGACGTGGACGCCTCCCCCGTGAGCCCGCCGATGTTCCGCACCCGGATACGCTGCGCTCGGAGCTCCGCCCACTCGGCCAGCGCCCGCTCCAGCTCGGCGCGGACGCGCTGGACCTCGCTCGTGGGCGCCGGCGTGTCCGGGGGCGCCCCCGCCCAGGCCGAGCCCGTCCACAGCAAGGCACCGAGCCCCAACGCAGCCACGACCCACGGGGCTCGACGCGCCCTCGCGTGGTCCGCCCCTCGCCGTCCAACCCGCCGCTCGAACCTGACCCGCATCACCGCCTCCTGGCACCCGCGCGTTGGTCTGCCCGCGCGCCCGACCGTCCGTGTCTGGGCTCGGGCGACATACCCCGTTCTGCCCGCCAAGCCAACCCGGCGCCAACGCCCCCAATCCGCCCATTCGTGTAGGATGCGGCGGCGGCGCTCCCGCCCGCTCCCGCCCCGTCCCCGCAGGAGGGTCCCATGCCCGAAACGACGCCCCCCACGCCCAACCCGAGCGCGCGACCGGCCCACGACCTCCTCGTCCTCCGCGTGGCGGGCACCGAGGCCGCCATGGGGGCTCGCCTGGGTGAGCTCACGCGGGCCCACGGCGGCTGGGAGGACACCCTGGACTTTTACCCGCGCATGCCCCAGCTCGTGCTGCGCGCCGGTGTCCCGGGCCGCTTGGGTCGCCTCCTCCTCGCCACAGCCGGCCAGGGGAGCATCTCGCGCCTCGCCGCGCGCCTGGAACGCCAGCGCCCCGGGGACCTCCGCGCCCGTAGCCGGGCCTTCATGCGCGCCCTGGGCCGCCCCGCCCGGGACGCGCGCTGGCTGTTCGTCATGGATCTCCTCCAGAACCTGGTGAGCCTCGCCTACCGCGCCGGGCTCGCCGGGCACGCCCGCGCCGCGGGGAGCGGCCTGCCCCCCGCCTGCACGACCCTCGCGGCTTGGGGGGAGGCCACGACCACCGGGCAGCTCCTCCACGCCCGGAACTTCGACTTCCCCGGCGTGGGCGTCTGGGAGAAGCGCCCCACGCTGGTGTTCTGCACGCCCGAGGACGGCCCGCGCTACGGCTTCGTCTCGGCCCTGGGCGCGGACGTCGCGGCGGTCACGGCCTTCAACGAGGCGGGGATCACGGTGACGGTCCACACGCGCTTCCACCGCGCCGTGCGCTTCTCGGGGGCGGGGGTCACCGACATCGCCCACGAGGTGGTCCGGCGCGCCACGACGCTCGCCGAGGCCGAGGCCATCGTCCGCGCGCGCCCCAGCGCCTCCACCTGGGGCCTCTGCGTCTCCTCGGCCGCCGAGGGCGCCGCGCGGACATTCGAGATCACGGCCCAGACCGTCGCCGTGGTGGAGCCCGCGGAAGGGCAGGACTACCTCGTCGCCACGAACCGCTACCGAAGCGCCGCTTGCCGCGCGGGCGAGATCGACATCTCCCCGGCCTACCAGGCCAACTCCGACGGCCGCGAGGCCGGGGCCCTGCGGCGCGCCGCCCGAGGTGGCCTGGACGTCGCGGCCCTCCAACGCCTCCTGGGCTCCCACGACGACCCCGACGCCCCGGGGCACGAGCGCGCCGCCGGGTCGGTCCTCGCCCAGGGCACGTCCGTCCACTCGGTGGTGGTGGCGCCCCAGGCCCAGCAGCTCCACGTCTCGGTGGGGGCGGTCCCCACGGGCCACGGGCCCTGGCAGACGGTTTTTTTGTGCTGGGAGGGCGAGGAGGTAGAGGTGCTGCCGGCGTCGAGCGCCGGGCGCGCCACGGACGCCTCGCGCTTCGCCCAGGGCGCCCCGGCCGAGGGGCTCGCGGCCTTCATCCGGGCGGTGGAGCTGGACGGCCGCGGCGCCCCCGACCGCCAGATCCACGACGCCGTGGAGCGCGCCGTGGCCGCCGACCCCGACGCCGGGACCTATCGCCTCCTGGCGGGGGGCCTCGCCATGCGCCTGGGAGACCTGGAGGCCGCCCGGGTCCACCTCGACCACGGCCTCGGTGTGGAGCCGAGCCCCTTCTACCGCGGCCAGCTCCTGCTGTGGGCCTCGCGCGTGGCCCACGCCCGAGGCGACCAGGACCGCGCCCGCGCCCTGCGCGCGGAGCTGGGCGCCACGACGCACCCCTTGCTGGCCGAGCACCGCGCCCAAGGGGCCGCCGACGCGACGCGCCCCCCGTCCCGGCGCAAGCTCCGCCGCGCGCCCGTCCACATGCACCTGGTGGACGTGGGCTGATGGGCGACGTGGACTGACGGGGCCGTCGCTCGGGTTCGGCTCAAGGGGTCGCCTGCACAGCCTGGGGGGCCCGTGCGTCTTGGGCCACGAGGGCCCGGAGCTTGAGCCAGTCCATGCGCAGGGCGAGCCACGCGTCCACGCGCGCGTCCAGCGCTTTGCCCAGCGCCTTCTCCCGCAGATAGACGGCGAAGAGGTCCTCGGCGCCCGCCTCGTAGCGGGCTTGGGCCGCGCGGCGCATGGCCTCGGCCGCCGTCAGCGCCTGGCGCGCCTGGGCGAGCGCCGCCCGGTTCGCCGCCAGGGAGGCCAGCAGCCCATCGAGCTCACGCTGCAGCGTGGTCAGACGCCACACCCGCTCGCCTTCGAGCGCTGCCCGCTTGGCCGCCACGGCGTCCCGGGCGCCGCGCGCCTTGCGCCGCTGGAGGGGCAGCTCGAACGCCACGCCCAGGCGCAGCTCGGGCTTGGTCAGGCTCTTGTCGCCGCCGCCCAGGCCCTGGGAGCCCTCTAGGTACACGTCCACCGCGGGGGCCAGTTCGTTGGCCGCCAGCGCGCCTTCGGCGTCGAGCTGCCGCGCCACGAGGGCGAGCACCGCGAGGTCCGGCCGCCGAGAGGCCAGCACCTCGCGCAGCACCGCCTTACTGGGGACGGGCTCAAGCACGGCCTCCGGCAGCTTACTGGGCGCGCGCCCCGGGGACGGCGGCCGCCCCCCAGGCAGGAAGACCGCCAGCGCCGCCGCCGCCTTAGCCACCTTCCCGCGGGCGGCCTCCAGCTTGGCGCGCCGCTCGGCGAGGGCGAGACGATAGTCCAGGGCCTTGGCCTCCGAGGTCGCCCCAAGCTCCACCTTGCGGGTGAGCGCGTCCGCCTGGCGCTGTGCCAGCGCCAGGAGGCGCCGCGCCACCCGCAGGCGCTGGACGGCCGCGAGCCAGGTTGCGTGAGCCTTGGCCGCCTTGTAACGGAGTTCCACACGCTTGGCCGCGACCTGGAGGCGCGCGATCTCCTGGTCCAAGGTCGCCACGGCGAGATCCGTGCGCGCGCGGTCCGTGGCGCCGCCCCGCCACAAGGGCAGCGCGGCTCCCACGAGGAGCTCGCCACCCAAGGCCGTCTCCTTGTCGAACTTGTAGAGCGGGTGGTCCCGCCCAAACCGATAGCCGCCGTAGAGGCGTAACCCCCGCCAGCGCGTGGTCGCGTTCACGCCCACCTCGGCGCCCAGTTGGCGGTAGTAGCCCACTGCCTCCCAGTCGACCTTGCTCTTGAGCTTGACGTCGAAGGCCCCCTCCTTGGACACGACCTTGGCCCGCGCGGCGCGCGCCTTCGCCCGCGCCGCGCCCAAGAGCACCTCACCAGGCGCCGCGTCCCACACGGCGCGCAGGGTGAGCGGGCGTTCCGGGGATGGAGAGGGGGAAGCTCCCCCCGAGGACGCGGCCGGAGGGCCTCCGTCCCCCGATGCGGCGCGGGACGGCCCGGGAGCCACGCCCCAGGCGACCAGCGTCGCGAAGCCGAGTGCCGCGACGGCGCGCGACCCGGGGGACTCGCGCGGCGGCGTCACTTGGCCCCGCTCCCCTTGGCGCTGCCCTTCCCCGTGCTGCCCTTCGTGCCAGGGAGCGGCGGGAGTTCAACGCTCGGAGGGAAACCGTTGAGCTGCCGCCAGAGCTCGAAGCCCAGGCGCACGGTGGCGAGCTGCACCCAGGCCTTGGCGCGAACCCCCTGGCGGAGATAGCGCCCGTCGGGCCACGGGTCGTCTTCGGGGTCGGGGACCAACACGGCGCGGAAGCGGCCTTTGGCGTCCGGCGCCACGTCCACGAAATCCACGACGCCGCCGAAGGTGCCCACGGCGACGGAGGGCCACCCCGTGAGCTGGACGGCGGGCCAACCATCAAAGAGGAGCCGCGCCCTCTGCCCAGGCTGGACCAAGGGCATGTCGTTGCCGTCGATCCAGACCTCGACCGCCTTGCGTTGGATCGTCGGCACGAGGATGAGGAGGGGATCGCCCGCCTTGATCTGGTCCTGCCCCACCTGGGCGAGCAGCCGCAGCACGGTCCCGTCGCGGGGGGCGGTCACGGCCTCCTGGGTGGCCTGCCGCTGGATCTTGGTCTCCAGCTTCTGGAGCTTCTGGTCGATCTCCGCCCGCTTGGACTCGGCGCTCCGCAAGGCCGCCCGGCTAGCAGCGATCTTGGCCTCGGCGTCCTGCTGGAGCTTGGCGCGCTTGGCCCTCTGGGCCTCTAGCTTGGCCTTGACGATCCGCAGCTTGGCGCGCGCGGCGGCGACCTTGGCGGCCTGGGTGCGGCGCTTGAGGGTGGCCTGCTCCAACTTCCGCTGGGAGGCGAGCCCCTCGGCCTGGAGGGAAGCCGTGCGGTCCCGCTGGGTCGTGGCGATGTCCAAGGCGGCGACCTCGGCCTGGACGAGCTGCCGGAGCGCCAGGCGCTCCTCGGTGAGCTGCTCGGTGGTCGCCTCGAGCACGAGCAACGCGCTGTCTCGCGCCCGGATCTCGGCTTGCACCTTGGCCTCGTAGTCCTCCACCTTGGCGTCTTGGGCGGCGCGCTGGATCTCCAGCAGGCGCTTCTCCACCCGGAGGCGCTCCAGATACCCCGGGTCGTTGTCCACCATGCGAAGCAGGAGCTCTCCGGCGCGTACCTGCTGACCCTCGGTCACGAACCAGCCGGCGACGCGCCCCTTGATGGGAGCCTCGACGACCTGCTGGCGATCGGTGGGGGAGTAGGAGATGACGCGCCCCACGCCCAAGGCCGTCTGCTGCCAGGGGGCGAGGAGGAGGATGAGCACGAGCAGCACGAGGCCCAGGGTGGTCTTCTGGGCAGCGCGGTTCGTCCAGCTCGGGGTCTGGGCCAGCACCTCGATCTCCGCCTCACCTGCGGGGCGTGCGAGCGGTGGGATGGGGCGCGAGGTCACGACGCCTCCGCGGGGACCAGGTCGGTCAGGCAGACCGAGCGAGGGCAGGCGTCCGCCAGGGCCCGCCGCCCGGTGAGGAGCAGCACCGTCGCGGGGGAGGCGCGGCGCACGGCCTCGACGAGGGCGGTGGCCACGTCGACCTCCAGGACGTCCAGGGCCTCGTCGATGACCAGCAACCGTGGACGCTCCACGAGGGAGCGCGCCAGGACGAGGCGCAGGATCTCCTCGCGGGTGAGCGGCGCGCCGTCGGCCCGGAGGCAGGTCTTGGCCCCTTGGGGGAGCTGCTCCAGGTCCAAGGAGACGACGCGCAGGGCTTGCTCGATCTCGGTCCAAGAGACGTCCGCGCGGGCCACGACGAGGTTCTCGGCCACGGTGGCCGGGAGCACCTCCGGCGTCCGCAGGAGCACGACCCCACCCCGGAGCGCCTCGGGCGCCACGGTGCGGACGTCTCGACCGCCCACGCGGACCTTGCCCTCGGTGGGCGTCACGAGTCCATAGACGAGGTCGGCGACGAGACGCTTGCCGCTGCCGGTGGGGCCGCGGAGGGCGAGAAGCTCACCGGGCTCCAGCCTGAGCGAGAGGCCGCGGAGGCGGGACCGGTTTCCGCCCGCGGCCGCGTGGACCCCTTCGAAGGTCAACGCGAGGGGCCCGTCCTCGCCGGGGAGGGGGAGGCCGCCGGAGGGCTGCTCGGGCAGGTCGGCGAGGTGGCCGAGCTTGTCCAGGCCGGCGAGGAGGTCATAGAAAGTTTCGAGCTTGTCGGACAGCTTGACGAGGCCGCTGAGCAAGGAGGCGACGATGAGCTCGGCGGCCACGAACTGGCCCACGCTGAGCTGCCGGTTGATGACCAGCCAGCCGCCGAGCGCCAGGAGGATCGCCAGGGCGATGACCTGGAGGACCTGCACAGCCACGCGCTGTCGGAGCACGATGCGGAAGTGGGCCTGGCGTGCTTGAAGATAGTCCTCGACCCGCTCCACGGTGCGCGCATGCCGCCAGCGGTCGGCCTCGGGCCGCTTGAAGATGTCCAGGCGGCTGGCGACGACCTCCAGCCACTCGACCATGCGGTACTTGTGCTTGGACTCCTTGATGGCCGTGGAGGAGGCGCCCTGCGCCAGGGCGCGAAAGACGATGAACAGCAGGGCGATGAGCAGCACATCGTAGGCGAGCAGCCAGGGGTGGTAGAGGGCGAGGATGACGACCCCCACGACGGTCTGGAGGACGGCCGTCACGGCGTCGAGGAGGATGGACGACGCGGCCTTCTGGACGGTGGCGACGTCGAAGAAGCGGTTGACCAGCTCCGGAGCGTGGTGCTCGTCCCAGGCGTCGGGGCGAGCGCGGGGGAGGCGGCGGGAGATGGACAGGGCGGCGCGCACGAACAGGCGCCGCTGGAGCTGCTCCACGGTGAGGATCTGGAGGACCCGGAGGAGCGTGGCCACGCCCAAGAAGGCCAGCACGAGCACGGCCAAGACGATGATGGGCTGCATCATCGAGGTGAACACGACCGTGTTGATGAGGACCTGGACGGCGAAGGGGGCGATGAGGGTGAGGAGCCCCACGGCCACGGCGAAGACCAAGACGGCCTGGAGGTCTTGGCGCTCCAGACGCAGCAGGGCGCGCAGGCGGACGTCGGGGGGCGGGTGGTCGGGGCCCCCGATGGGCAGATCCACATCCGGTCCGGTGAGGGGGGGGTGCGTCATGTCGAGGGGATCACAAGCGCGTCGTTGGACGGCGTCGGGGGGCCGGCACCGGAGAGCGGTGGGAGGCGCCAGCGACCCGCAAGGGGGCCCCACAGATACCCCAAGCGGCGGCGGCAGGCGAGAACCCGGCCCGCGTGGCGCCCGTGCGGGGCAGAGGTCGCGCCACGCCGCGGGCGGTGCCCTTGACGGGGGACGGCCCTCGCGGGGATACAAAAACACGCTCCGATTCGAGAGTTCCCCCTCAGCCCGCGCGTCTCCTCGCCCCGCACGCAGGCGACGCGCGCCCTACGAAGGCGCCCGCGGCGCCCCGTGGGCACACCGGAAGACGACGCGCCCCATGGCCTACACCGCCCGAGACCTCATCCAGCCCGCCAAGGAGAAGCTCGCCTTCCTGCGCGAGCAGATAACGCTGCTGCGCGAGGAGCCACCGCCTTCGACGAGGACATCGCCCGGCTGGAGGCCCTGCGCGCGCGAACGCGCGACGAGCTGGCGAGCTACGTCCTGGGGGACGTGGAGGACGCGACGCTCGGGGCCCTGGAGGAGCGCCTTCGCTACCCCGAGCTCCTGAAGATCAAGCGCGACTTCGAGGCGAAGCTCGCCGAGGCCCAGGCGCAACTCGCGGAGCTGGAGACCCAGGAGGACGTCAAGAACTACGAGTTCCCCGTGTCGCGCGCCAAGGACGAGCTGGAGGAGATCCGGCCCGTCTACGACGAGCTCTCCCACGCGGAGACCGAGTGGATGTCCCTGCCCGGCCTGGAGCAGCTCGTGCGCGAGGGCTACTTCGACGACGACTACCCCCCGGGCTTTTGGCAACTGGGGCGACGCCTCCGCGACTGGAGGCGCGTCTCCCAGGTCCTGGACGCCATGGACGCCCAGCGCGACGCCCAGCTCGACACCTGGGCGCGCTTGGGCCCGCTGTCCAACCCCGACGAGCTCCGCGCCGCGTGGCGCACACACCGAGAGCAGGCGGACTCCATCTTCCCCCTGTGGGAGCAGCTCACCGCACGCCAACGCGAGCTCCAAGCGCTGGGTGAGGAGGTCGCCCGCCTGCGCGCCACCCCCCAGACCCTGTTCGACGAGATGTGCGCCGCCCTCAGCGACGCCATCCTGGACCACCTGGACGCCTGACCCAACGAGCTGCGCCTGGAGCTCGCCCGGGGCGACAAGTACCTCGTGACCTTCCTCAAGAAGTTCGTGGGCGTCTCCAAGCAGCTCGACTATCTGCGCCAGCTCCAGGTCTCCCGCGTGGACGGTCACCTCCAATCCCTGGAGGCCCAGGCGCAAGAGCTGGAGCGCAAGATCCTCAAGTACCAGCGCAAGCCCGGGAAGTTCAAGAGCGAGGACGAGCTCGCCGGGCTCCGCAAGATGGACCACGACAAGTGGGAGCGACGGCGACGGAAGATCCAGAAGGTCCGCACCCGCGTCGCGGGCTTCCACAAGTACGACAAGGGCGCCATCACCAGCGACTACCTGTGGTGGGACGTCATCAGCGGCCGCGCGCACGGCGACGATCTGTACGAGGTGCGGACCTTCCGCGAGGCCCACCCCGACTGGGACTACCGGAGCTATGACGACGGCTTGTCGTCCTCCGGCCTGGACGACGACGCCCGGGCCGCCATGGACATGGCCGCCGCCGACCTCGTGGCCGAGGCCGTCGCCGACGACGACCTGAGCTTCGACGGTTCGTAACCACACCGCCCCCGCCGCTCGGGAGTTCCCCGTCTCATGCCACCCAGCCGCAAGCTCCGCCGCATCGTCTGCTACGCCGTGAGCGGCTCGGGCCTGGGCCACGTCACGCGCCTCATGGCCATCGCGCGCTGGCTGCGGCGCTACGTGACCCTGCTGGAGGGGCGCCCCCCCGAGGTCCACTTCCTCACCTCCACCGAGGCCCCCCAGCTCCTCTGGGACGCGGGCTTCACGGCCTTCAAGCTGCCCAGCCAGAACGCCACCCGCGACGCCGGCCACGACATGCTGGAGTTCCGCCGCCTGGCCCGCCACTTCGTCTGGAACACCCTGGGCGTCTTCCGCCCCGACCTCCTGGTGGTGGACACCTTCCCCGCGGGCAGCTTCGACGAGCTCCTCCAGGTCCTGGACGGCCCCTTCCGCAAGGGCTTCGTCCACCGCCACGTGAAGCCCGCCTACGCCGCCCGCCCTACCTTCCAGGCCGCACTGCGGCTCTACGACACCGTCATCGTGCCCCACGCCGCCCCCGACGACGGCGCCCCCGTCCACGCGCCGCCCCCGCCGGGCGCCGTCCACACCGGCGAGATCCTCCACGTGGAGCGCGAGGATCTGGCCGACCGCGCCGCCGCGCGCGCCCGCCTGGGCGTCCCCGGCGACGCCCGCCTGATCTATGTCAGCGCCGGTGGCGGCGGCGACCCGGGCAGCGAGGCCACCCTGCGCGCCCTGCTCCGCGCCCTCGCCTCGCGCCCAGCCCTCCACGTCCTCGTGGGCGCCGGGCCCCTGTACCGCGCGCCGCGCCCGCCCGAGGCCGCCGGGCCTCGCGTCACCTGGTACACCGGGCACCACGTCGCGCGCCTGCTCCCCGCCTGCGACGCCGCTCTCTCGGCCGGAGGCTACAACACCTTTCACGAGCTGCTGTTCGCCCGGGTGCCCACGCTGTTCTACGCCCAGGACAAGGTGGCCGACGACCAGCGCGCCCGCATCGACGCGGCCGTCCAGCGGGGCGCCTGCGCCTGGCTGCCCCCGGCCGCGCTGGCGCCGGACGCACCCGACGCCAGCGCCCGCGAGGCCCTGCTGGGGGCCCTGGACGACCTCCTGCGGCCCGACCGCGCCGCCGCCATGCGCGCAGCCGCCGCCCCCCTCATCCCCGCCGACGGGGCCCGCCGCGCGGCGCTGGCCCTCCTCGCCGCCTCCTACCCCCAGGAGCAGCTCGCCTGGGCCAGCCAAGCCCTCACCCCCGGCCTCGCCCACGCCTTCGAGGCCCACGGGCCGCCCGGGCGCGAGGCCCTGGGCCAGTGGCTCCCCGCCCTCCTCCCGGCCGGGCGCCTGCGCGCGCTGGCCGCCGCCCCCGCCCTGCGCGCCCTCCTGGAGCGCCTTCCGCCCCCCGCCGCGGAGGCCGTGCGCCAAGCCCTGCGCGACGAACCCGGCGCCGCCCTCCAGGCCGCCCTCCAGGCCGCGCTGCGCGAACTGGTCACGGCCTCGGCCGCCTGGCCTGGGGGGCTCGGGACCCTCCGCGGGCTCGTGGACGCCGCCATGAAGAAGTGGCCCCTGGCCCAAGAGGCGCCCACGAGCCCCCAAGACCCACCGGGCTGCGACGCGCGCTGGGCCCGTTGGCTGCTGGACGTGCTCCGAGGCGTAGCCGCCCTGGCGGAGCTGGCGGCGCCGGACGGGGCCGCGGCCCCCCTGGGCCTGGACGACGTGTTTCTGCTCTTTCGCCCCTTCCCGCGCCTCGTGGACGCCGACCTCGCCACGGCGCGGGAGGTCTTCCAGGCCGCCATCGAGGCCACGCGGGCCCGGGGCGAGGACGCCCTCGCCCTGTCGCGTCGCGTGCGCGCCCTCAAGTTCGCGCACAAGCGCGTGACGGTGGCCCTGGCGCGCGCGGCCCTGTGCCCGCCGCGGCCGACCTCGGAGGGGACACCGTGAACGACCGCAGCCCCGGTGCGCCCGCGGAGGACGCCGCCCGAGACGCCGCCCGAGTCCGGCGCAAGGCCCACAAGCGCCTGCGGATCGAGCGCAAGGCCCACAAGCGCCTGCGGATCGAGGGGATCGTCGCCAACCGCCCCCGCCTGGGCCCCCAGACCGTTCACCTGGACATCGCAAGCGCCTGCAACACGCGCTGCACGACCTGCTGGCATCACAGCCCCCTGCTGGAGCCCGCCTACCGCCCCGACGGGCGCTGGAAGCGCCAACGCCTGCCCCTGGACACCTTCCTGGGGATCTTGGACGACCTCCTGGCGCTCGGCGGGCTCGACGAGGTGGTCCTCTCCGGCATGGGCGAGCCCTTCCTCCACCCGGACATCTACACCATGATCCGCGCCGCCCACGCCCGGGGCGTGGGCGTGACCTGCATCACGAACCTCCTGGCCGTGGACGTGCCGCGCCTGCTGGAGGCGGCGACCTTTGTCACACGGGGAGACGGCGGGCGCGCGCGGCTGAACCTGATCACGTCCATCAACGGCGTGTCCGAGGACGTCTGGACCGCCTTCCACGCGCACCCGCCGCCCAAGCCCGGCCAGCCTAGCGGCTTCGAGACCGTCTGCGCCAAGCTGGAGAGCCTGCGAGACGCGGGTTTCCGGCCCAAGCACACGCACGTCATCAACCGCCAGAACGTCCACGAGCTGGTGGACATGGTGCGCTTCGCGCGGCGCTTCCCGGTGAAGCGCGTGAACTTCAAGCTGGCGTCCCTTCAGCACGGCACCCAGGCCGTAGCCTTGACCGCCGCCCAGCGCGAGGAGCTGCTGGACGACCTCATCCCCCGGGCCGAGGGGCTGGCCCACGCCTGGCACATCGACAACGACCTGCCCGCCTTCCGGGCCCAGGTCCTGGCCCACCGGGGAGCCTGCGAGGTGGACGACGTGGACGGCGAGGACACCGCTCCGGGGGCCGGCGCCGGGACCGCGAGACCTCGGACCACCGACCTGCGCGCCGTCGGCTGCTTCATGGGGCTGCTCTACGCCCGGGTGACCGTGGAGGGCGCTCTCCTCTACTGCTGCAACACGGACCTCGGAGTGGGACACCTGGGGACCGGCGGCTTCGCGGAGGCCTGGACCGGCCCGCGCTGGCAGTCGGTGCGCGACGCCCTGCGCGCCGGGCGCTACTTCCCGGGGTGCGCCCAGTGCGGGAAGTTCAAGCAGAACCTCAAGTGGTCCCAGCGGCTGCGCGCCCAGCTCGCGCCCGAGGTCTTCCAGCGCCTGCTGGGGGGGCCGTCGTGAGCGGTCGCGCGGCGGAGGCCGGTCCGAGCGGCGCGGGGCGCGGCGGGCTGGGGGGCGCCCTGGGGCGCTTGGCCGCCCGGGTGGGGCGGGCCCGAGGGAGGGAGAAGGCGCGGCGGCCCCCCTTCGAGGACCTGTGGCCCACGATCGAGTGGCAGGTGTGCGGGCGCTGCAACTACGACTGCTCCTACTGCATCCAGTCGCGCGCGCGGCGCCGCGGGGCGCCGGACCGGGCCACGGTGGACGGGATCGTCGCCAGCCTCGCCCGGCTGCCGGGGGTGTGGGAGATCAAGATTCGGCGCCCCTGTCGGTGCTGGAGCGCTTCTGCGCGCTCACGGGCGAACGGTTGCGCATCACGAGCGCGAGCCTGCACCTGGAGCACACGGACGTGGACACGTTCGTGGCCAAGGCGGAGGCCTATCGGGCGCTGCGGGCGCGCCACAACCCGGGGTCCTCCTTCGTGGTGAACAGCGTGCTGGTGCCCGGGAAGATCGCCGGGCTCGGGCGGGTGAAGGCGCGGCTGGAGGCGGCGGGGTTTCGCTACTTCCCCCAGCTCATGAAGGTGAAGGGGGGCGTCTTCCCCTACGGCGAGGCGGACCGGGCGCGCATCGAGGCGCTGACCCGGGGCGGCGTGGACCCACGGGCCGTGAACCGGGCGCCCAGCTATCGCGGACTGCGGTGCGAGGCGGGGGCCTGGTATGCGGTCGTGGACCAGCGCGGCGACGCCTACACGTGCCGCACGGCCAAGCGCTACGAGGACGCGCGCGAGGGGCTACCGGAGCCGGCGCGCAGCGCGCCCGACCCGGAGGGGGCCTACATGGGGAACCTGGCGCGCGGGACGTTCGCGCTGCGCGCCGGGGGCGGGGTGTGCGAGTACGACATCTGCCCGTGCACGGTGCCCGCGAACCGGGGCGTGGTCCGCGGGGCGGATGGGCGCAGCGTCGCGGCGGGCGCGGGGCGGAGGGAAGACCGTGGGCTTTGACGCTCTGCTCGCGGCCAAGCGGGCTCGGCGCTTGGGGCCGCTGCGGATCTTGGGGCGGGAGCTCACGGGCGTGGTGAGCTGGAACGTCAACGACACGTGCAACTACCGCTGCTCGTACTGCACGCAGCGGGACAAGGCGTCGCGGGACTATCGGCTGACGGACGTGGACACCTACGTGCGGGCCTTCGACGCGCTGCCGGGGGACTGGGAGCTCAAGCTGAGCGGGGGCGAGCCCTTCCAGCAGCCGGGCCTGGCGGAGCTGGCGGCGCGGCTGGTGGCGCGGGGGCACGTGATCTCCATCCAGACCAACTTCTCGGCGCCCGAGGCGAAGCTGCGGGCCTTTCTGGACGCCACGCGGGGCAGCCTGCACGTGTTTTCGGCGAGCCTGCACCTCGAGTACGACACGCCGGAGCGGTTCTTGGAGCGGCGGGAGGTCCTGCGACCTTATCTGGTTCCCATGCTGAAAAGCCTCCCGTCGCCGCGACGGCCGCTGCACGCACCATGCGCGTCCCCGCAACCACTTGAAGTAGCGCTGCTACTCCGGCGGGTTGCGTGAACGCACCTGGCACGCACATCGACTCGCCGTGGCTCGGTCCGCCTTTTCAGGATGGGAACTCTCTGGCGACCGAGCAGGGGGGCGGCGGGGGGGAGACGGGCGCCCGGTTCCACGTGACCAGCGTGGCCGTGCCCGCGCGGCTGGCGTACCTGCGCGACGCAGCGGGCCACGGGGAAGAAGAAGAAGGACGCCACGGGGGGGCGGGGAGCGAAGGTGAACCTCTACGACGACGACCAGGACGGGCACTGGGATCGGGCGAAGGTGGACTCGAACCGGGACGGGACCTGGGACGAGAAGTGGACGGTGAAGGCTGGCGTGGTGGAGCGCAAGCAGTTGGTGAACGGCAGGGTCTTCCGCTGGCGCGACGGCACGTGGGTGGAGAAGAAGTAGGGGCGTGGCGCGGGCCCAGCGCCAGCCGGTGACCGCGCCGCGCCTGGACCTCTACGACGGCCTCCCAGCCCCCGACGCGCCGTCATCGCGTCACGGCAGCGTACAGGGCGCCAGGCCCCAGGCGGTGTCGTTGTTGTCGGTGTGGTACTCGGTGTTGCTCGGCGCCGCGGTCACGGTGGCGTGGAGGGCTAGGAGCTCACCGTCATCGGCCAGCGCTTGGGCGAGCTCGGTCACGGGAACCTCCAGCGCGACCTCCGAGGACAACGCGCGGGGCTCGATGGCCTCAGAAAGCGCAGTCTCGGCCAGCAAGACCTCTCGCTCGGGCGGGGGAGCGTCATCGGTGGCCTCATCGCTGGGCCCAGTGGGCGCCGGTCGAACGGTCGCGTAGAGGGCCACCCGGGCGCCGGCGCTCGCCTCGGCACGTCCCTGATTGCCCACGCGCAGCCGCACCATGAGCTTCCCGCCCTCGCAGTGCCCTTCCCCCCAGTCGTTGGGCTGCACCAACAGGTCCGGGTAGTCACGCGCGTCCGCCGAGCGGAAGCTGTTGTGCGTGAGCCACGGCTTGCCCGCCACCTTGGGGATGCTCCCATCGTCGTTCACGTTGTCCCGGAAGTACTGCACCTGATTCCACACGCCACGCGCCGCGGGCCACGGCTTGCCTGCGCTCTCCAGGACACGCACACCACCCGCGCCCCCATTCGCGCCATCCGGGTATGCGACGGGCACCACGATCTCCGCCGCCCCGTCTCCGTCCACGTCTGCGATCGTGGGCGCGCCCAACGGGCCCACCTGGGGCGCCTCCACCTGGAGCCGAACCGCGCCCGTTACACCGTCGAGCACCAACATGTCCTCCCCCGAGCTCACGACCAACTCAGAGGCCCCATCCCCGTCGAAGTCGAAGGCGACGACACCCCGCGGCCCAGCGGTGATAGAGCCCACCCCATAGTCAGTCGTCATGATCTCGTCACCATCTCCAGCCAGAACGTGCGCTGCACCGCCGTTCCAGCCCGCGACCTCCGGCGCCCCATCCCCGTCGAAGTCGGCCACGGCCACGGGCCCCACTCGCCATTGGTCCGAGACATAATATAGGAGTTGTTCCGTAGCGATGGAGAAGGCCCATGTGAGTCTCGGCCCCGCCGCGATCAGGTCCGGTGCCCCGTCTCCATCCAGGTCGGCGACCGCGGGGATCCCGAACGCTGCATCATCCCATAGAATCGTCAGGTCGTCGACGCTGATGACCGTCTCGCCCAGCCTGTCGAAGACGCGGTGGCCCGCCAACAGCTCCTCCGTGCCATCGCCCACTACGTCGGCCGCAAAGCTGTGGCCGTAGCCGCACGAATCGTCGCCCGAATCCCACGTGCTCAAGTCTGCGGCCACCATGCTTCGACCCACGAGGATCTCGGCCCTTCCGTCGTGATCCATGTCGGAGAGTGATATCGACTGCGGAAAGCCCCAGTCTCCATTGGACCACACGCCGTGACATATGGGTGGGTGCCCTGCGTCGCTCATCACCCGCTGCGGCTCCCCGGCGTGGTCGAGCACGAACAAGAAGGGCTGGGCCATTGGATAGCCCCAGATGATCTCTGGGGCTCCATCTCCATCGATGTCGCCCACCGCCGGAGACTCCCAGGTGTCGGTCCCGGGCTGATCGCTCGTCCAAAGGGTGGAGCCGGTCTCGCCAGCCAGCGCGCGGAGTCGCCCAACGGCATAGTGCTCATAGGCGTCCTCCACCGTCACGATGAGGATGTCGGAACCCCGGCGCGCGTCCTGCTTCGCGTCGCCCAAGCCTTTCCCCAGCGGCATCACGAGAGGCGCCATTCGGACGTAGCGGCTCGTTGGCTCCTGTACGAAAGACGTCCGCTCCCAGAGCACGCGTGCTTGGAGTTGGGTCGTGGCCGGCCTCCGCACGAGGTCCGCACCAGGAGCCGGACACTCTGCAGGCGGCTCCAGTGACACCTGCGTCCCCTGAGGGGCATCCGCACCTGCCACCTCGAACGCCCGATCGGCCCCGGCGCCTACCCCGTCGGCTCCCGCATCCGGCCCGACCGCACCCGGCTGCCTCTCACCGCAAACGCTTAGCCAAATGAGGGCAAGCGTCAGCACCAACCAACCGACTCGCCCCTTGGGGCAAGCGTGCGGCCAGCACTCGGTCGATGGCGAGCTCATGGGCTACCCGCGAGAACGAACAAGCCCGAGCTGTGGCTCACCAGCACGAGGCGACCGTCGTCCAATGAGAGCCGAGCGTAGCTCGCCGAAATATTCCCAAACACTGATTCGCCGATCAACGTTCCGAACGCGCCGTCAAACGTCTTCGTGGACAACAACGAACTCTGCGAGCTTACGGGGCCCAAGAGATAGACGCGTCCCCACACATCCGCCACAGGATTCGTCACGCCAGTACCTCCCGTGGGACCGAGGTCCAGGTCCCATTGGGGCGCTTCGGCGCCGTGGACGTCAAAGCACACGAGGTGCGAGTGTTCAATACTGTTGCCGGGCCTCGCCAGGGCCACAACCCGCCCGCCACCCACAAGCACCGGTTGCTCAAGCCAGAGGCCATCTTCTCGGTGAACCTGCCAGAGCACGCCTGGCTCGTTTCGCGTCACACGGACGAGGTCCGTGGGCTTGCCGCCCAAGCCCACCACGACCACGACTGACCCATCGGCGAGCACGACCGGGGAGTGGAAGGTCCGCCAGCCGGTCAACGTGTTCCCGGCCAGGTTGCCGTTGCCCACATCGACCCAAGTCACGCCGCGACCCAGTTCTTGTGAGCCGAACACCACATAATCGTCCGGTTCCAGCGCGCCCGTTCCATGGTCGGCCACGTACACCCCAGCATAGGGGGGCGGGCCAAACATCTCCTCCGTCGACGCCTTCCACACGATTGTTCCACTGTCCGCCCACACACCGGCCGCCCCCTGGGCTCCTTGGACGACAATGAGCCCCATGTCGGAGAGCAATGGACTACCAGAAAAGCCTCCAGTGCCGGCATCCACCGGCGGCCAAAGTTCGTTCCCAGCCGCGCCAATCGCGAAGAGGGTCCCAGATTGGTCCGCTACGAACACCTTCCCGTCGTCGGCCAGCGTCGCAGAGTTGCTTTGAAAGGCAACATTGGCCACACCAATATCGAACGTCCAACCAGTCTGTCCGTCACCGCTCCACGTCTGCACAACCCCGTCGTCGGAGACAACCACGATCGTCCCATCGGACCGGACCGTTGCCTCGGTCCAAACCGTACCCGAAAGCTGGGCAGACCAGTCCACGCTGACTTCACTTCCCAGCCCAGGCCCGTGAACGTGCGTCCTTCCCGTGTTCTTCGCGTTGCAGTGCCCCATGGGCCACGGGCCCGGGTCTGGCTTTCCGTGCGAACCCCAAACAGAGCCCACGCGCCCACGAGTCGTGGTGAACATAGCCGTACCCGCGTGGGAGATGCCGATTGACGGCAACGCTGGCTCAGGCACGGGGATGGACCACCGCAGTGCGTCTTCCTCCCCGCTTGGGAGCCAGCTACACAGACGGGGCTCGTAGCCCGACAGGGTCGCAGAGAAGCAGGCCGCATAGATGAAGCCCTTGGAGTCGACGATGGCCTTGGGGTCAGGACCGGCGCTGCCATGCAGGGACTGCCAAAGGACACTACCGGCGGCATCCAGTCCAGACATCACGGTCGGCTGCGGCCATGAATCACTGGACGACCCCACCGCGGTCACGAGCACCTGCCCTGGCTGCGGGCCCAAGACCGGGGCCTCCTGCACAGGACCACCCAATGTTTGTGCCCAAGTGAGGCTCCCAGCAATCGTGGAAGCAAACACGAGCCCCTGGTCCGAGCCGACCCCCGCGTAGATCCCGCGACCAGCGGGACCGTTCGCGGCCGAGGTGTCGATGGACACCCACGGCGGCTCATACCCACCCAACTCGATGGTCCAGCGCTCATGACCCAAGGCATCGAGGCCGCGGACAATGGCCGGCGCCCCCTCCACCGGGCCGTGCGGCTCTCGGGCCGCTCCAACCACAAGGGTCACCCCATCGTCCTCGCTCGCCTCCTCGCCCGGCTGAATCCCAGCCAGGCTTCCGACGTTGGCATCAGCCACCGATTCCCGCCAGTCCGGCGAACCATTGGGTGCAAGCGAAAACAGCTCATCGTCTACGACCACCAGCACACCGACGTCTTCCGGCTTTGTCGGGCTCATGAAGGTCGGCACGGCGTTGGTGGAGCTGGATGGGCCAACCACCAACGGTGGCAAGAAGGATGAGCCTCGTCGCAGATCGGTGAACCAAGACACCACGCCGTCCTCGGAACGCAGCGCGAAGAGATAGCTCCTCGGTTCTTGTTCGGGGCTCCCTTGCGTCTCCTTCACCAAGACGTAGAGCTGGTCTCCGGCCGTGGACAGCGCTGGCGTCGCACACGTCGTGCCGAAAGCGAGCTGCACGCCCCAGCGATGCTCGCCGAATCGGTTCACGGAGTGGACCTGGCCGTCGCGGCTGAAGTAGACGTTCCCGGGCCCATCGATGACCGGCGGCGACACGTAGGCGTAGCTCGCAGCCTCGGGCTCAGGGGGCCACATCCACGCCAACACCGGTTCCTTGGGCCCAGGTGCATCGGCACGCGCCGTCTGCGCCAGGTCGTGCCGTGCCATGGGCCACGCCGGCGGTGCTGGCTGACCGATGGCGATCTTCGGGAGCCAGTCCTCCAGCGTGGTCAGCGGCAGAGCCAGATCCTGATGGATGGAGATCTGCCCCTGCGCGGTGACGCCGTAGGTGGCGCCGACGGCGCCGAAGAGGTCGCCGCCACCGCTCAGGTTCGCCGTGCCCCGCGGCACGTAGAGGGTCCCCACGAACCGCTCGCCCCGGAAGATCGCCTTGTCCCCAAAGACCCACACGTTCAACGCCCCAGGCCGAGCCGCGTCCAAAGTCGCGTGCCCCTTCGCCATGAACTTGCCCACGTACAACGCCAGGTGCCCGCCGTCCTCCACCTCCACCGCCGCGCGGTTCTTCACCCGAAACACCCCGCGCGCCACGAGCTCGACACCCTGCGACACGCCACCCGCCGGCGGGCTGGTCTCAGCCCCCACCTCCAGGCGCGCATGGCCGTCCATGCTCACCCGCTCGTCCACGTGGATGAGCGTCCCCGCCTCCAACCGCAGCACCGCGTGGTTCCGAAGCAGGATACGCCGAAAACGATATGTCCCCGCCGGCAACGTGTACGACGCACCACCCGTGAGCTTCAACGCCCCCGAGGGCTTCAGGTACGCCGACGGAACCGCGTCGTTGTTCAGCGCCGAGGGCGCCAGCGGAAGCCTCGGCGCCTCCACGCGACCGAAGGCTACGATGGGACCATCCGATTGGACACCCGCGGACACCAACGCCCGATCGCCCACATCCACCTGACCGGCCTGAGGCACCAACACCGTCCCCATGACCACGGCCTTGTTCAGCACACGAACCCGAGAACCTCCACCCACGACCGACTCGGCCGACGCGTACGGACGGCCCAACACCGGGTCCACACCTGTGAGCTGGTCTTGATAGCTCCCACGGCTGGAGTCGTAGGCATCCAACAACACGCGGTTCTTGAGCTTCACCGTCCCGTTCGCACCCACCGCGAACCGGAACGCCTGCGCCGGGTCCAGCCGAGGCGGCGCACACCCCTCGCTCTCCCGGTCCTCCAGATGGTCGCACAGCCCCAGGGCGTCACACCGGTCGATGGTGCACGGCTTGCCGTCATCGCACTCGCCGTCCGTCACACACTCCGGCGGCGGCGGCTGCAGGAAGTCCGCAGGCACGTAGTCCTGGCCGCAGCCACCGGGCACGAACGCGTGAGGCACCCAAGCCGCCAGCGTCGCGTCGGCGCTGGCCCCGCTGTCCACCAACACCGTCTGCAGCCAGCCCGTGAACTGCTCCACCGTCATGGCCGTGTAGACCGTCGACCGCGCTCCACCTAGCTCCACCAGCGCCGCATTCAAGGCACGCTCGCCGTCCAGCGAGAAGGCGTACCCGCCCGTCCCAGCCGCAGCCTCCGCCAATGCCGCGGCGTCCACCGGGAACGGCCAGGACCACACGTCGGGCGCCACGACCACCCCATCGCCTGGCAGCAAACCGCCTGCATCGAACAGCGCCGTGTACGTCCGCGCCCCACCCGGCGCCGTGGACCACGTCAACGGCGGCGCCCCGAGCCGCGTCAGCGACACCCGAACCGTGGGCACCAGCAGCAGCCGCGACCACGTGCCCGCCGCGCGGCTCGGTACGGCGGGAACCGGGTCCGTCGTGTCCGGAGGACCTGCGATCTGCGCCATGAAGGCCATGGCCGGGTGGTCCAGATCGGCCGCCACGGGGCCCGGCGCGTGGTACACGACGCTGGGATCGTCCGCCGCCGCGATGCGCGCCGTGACCGTACCCGCCGCGCCGTCGATGGTCATGGACACGTCCAGATCGGGCAGCGCCGTGGCGTCGTCCACCTCGCTCCGCGCCGGGTGGGCGAAGGCCGTCTCCACGTCGAAGGACCAGGTGTGACTCCATGAGTGATGGTTCACGGCCACTCGCGCGATGGGCATCGAGGCCCCCGCCGTCGAGGGGTCCCACATGAGGAGGTCGAAGCTCACGTCGCCCGCCGTCAACGCCGCGTCGATGGAGAGGCGCGCCGACACGGTGTAGGAGACCGGCGTCCCGAACACGCCCGGCTCACACACCACGGGCGAAGCCACCCCCATGGTCCGCGCCTCGCCGGGCTCGATGACGTCCGTGTCCACGACCGCCGCTCCCTGTTCCACCACGCTATCCCCCGGGACCAGCACGATCTGGCCCCCCGAACCCTCACCGCCCGTGGGCGCCGTGGGCGACTCGAAGCCAGCCCAGTAGGCTTCCAACTCGTCCGAACCCAGCGCAGGGCCCAGCTCCACCGCCGCGCTGGGCGCCACGCCACCCGGCAAGCTCACGGCGCGGAGGTCCGCCTCACCGAGCAACGGCGGCGAGTCCCCCCCGGCCTGGGCGCGCGCCACCTGAGGCCAAGCTCCGACCACGAGCGCGAGCGCCACGAACGCGGCGCCGAGAAGCAAGCCGCTCCTCCCACCCCGAGCACCACCGCTGCCGCGCGGTCGCCACGATGACGCGCAACCCAGCGTAACCCTTATACCTTTAGCCCCCCCCCTCTCCACCTTCACGACGCCGTGCCTCATCTCATGCCCCTCCATGGTCGACCGAAAGCAGTGCGTGTGTGCATGGTCCAGGAAGCGCTCCCTCCGTGTCAAGGGGCCAAGCGAGCCAGCGAGCCAGCGAACCACGAACCCAACGAACCCGGGCACCGGCAACCCGGTGCCCCGCGGCCTGGCGAAGCAGGAGCGTTGGGGCTTGGAGCCTCGCGTTCTTGGGCTGGACGTCCAAGATTGCCGTCCGATAGGGTGTTGCTCGTCGAGGGAGCGTGTCCGGGCGGAGCCCGCCTGGCCGACCGCGCGGCACCTCCCGCTCACCGTCGACACCCAAGGGGGATGACATGCGACCCAGGCTCCCGTCCGCGATCGCGGCCATGCGCCAAGTGGGGAACTCGGTGGCCCACCGAGCCCGCCTCCAGCTCCGGCCCCAGATCCTCCCATGGCTGGTCCCCATCCTGGGGCTCCTCGCCTCCACCCAACCCGCCCGGGCCGACTTCTGCTCTGGGAAGGCCAGCGGGTACTGGTGCGACGGCGACACCCTCACCTACTGCTCGGGAGGCACGATCTCCTCCACGAAGTTCTGCGACTACGGCTGCCACTCCGCACCCGTCGGGCAAGACGACTACTGCAACGACCCGCCGGCCAACTTCTGCACCGGAAAGGCCAGCGGGTACTGGTGCGACGGCGACACCCTCACCTACTGCTCGGGAGGCA
>CAYZID010000009.1:41395-41847 GCA_964478315.1 uncultured Myxococcales bacterium
CAACTTCTGCACCGGAAAGGCCAGCGGGTACTGGTGCGACGGCGACACCCTCACCCTATGTGACGGCGGCAACATCAGCTCCACCCAGCCATGCCAGTACGGCTGCCACTCCGCTCCCGTCGGGCAGGACGACTCCTGCAACCCGGCGCCCACCAACTTCTGCACCGGAAAGCTCGACGGATACTGGTGCGACGGGGACACCCTCACCCTGTGTGACGGCGGCAACATCAGCTCCACCCAGCCATGCCAGTACGGCTGCCACTCCGCTCCCGTCGGGCAGGACGACTCCTGCAACCCGGCGCCCACCAACTTCTGCACCGGAAAGCTCGACGGATACTGGTGCGACGGGGACACCCTCACCCTGTGTGACGGCGGCAACATCAGCTCCACCCAGCCATGCCAGTACGGCTGCCACTCCGCTCCCGTCGGGCAGGACGACTCCTGCAACCCGG
>CAYZID010000009.1:41947-50434 GCA_964478315.1 uncultured Myxococcales bacterium
GCGACGGGGACACCCTCACGCTCTGCGCCGGGGGAAACGTCAGCTCCGCGCAGGCCTGCCAGTACGGCTGCCACGCCGCTCCCGTCGGGCAGGACGACTCCTGCAACCCGGCGCCCACCGGGTTCTGCTCTGGCAAGGCCAATGGATACTGGTGCGACGGGGACACCCTCACGCTCTGCGCCGGGGGAAACGTCAGCTCCGCGCAGGCCTGCCAGTACGGCTGCCACGTCGCTCCCGTCGGGCAGGATGACTACTGCGAGTCCGAGCCCGCATGTACGCCGAGTTGCAGCGGCAAGGTGTGTGGCCCGGACGGCTGCGGTGGGGTGTGCGGGAGCTGCCCCACCGGGCTCACCTGCGCAGCGGGACAGTGCGTGACGGCGGGGCCCTGTGAGGACCAGTGCGCGGTGGGCAACCACGACTGCCTGGACGCCACCACCCAGTGGGTATGCGCCGTGGGGGTTGAGGGCTGCGCCGTGTGGCAGACCGTCGCCTGCGAGCCCGGCGCCCAGTGCGTCCAACAGAGCTGCACGCCGTGCGCGGTGCCGGGAGCCACGTGCGGGCTGGACGCCTGCGGGCAGCCCATCGGGACCTGCCCGGCGGGCCAGGTGTGCGATGGGCTCCAGTGCGTGCCCGCCACGACGGGCCAGAACCCCACGCCCGGCGAGATCGACCAGGCCGTCGCCCAGATCGTGCAGGAGTTCCCCCTTACCTGGACCGGGAAGGACGGTAGCCCGCGCGTGGGCCACATTCCCACCCGCGTGGTCAAGGCCATCCTGTGGCAGGAGAGCCACTGGCGACAGTACGGCGACAACGGCGCAGTCCTCCAAGGGAAGAACGGCACCACGACGGACTATGGCCTCATGCAGGTGAACGGGCCCAACAATGACCCCACGATGTTGGCGATGTCGTGGATGGACAACCTGCGCCAAGGCGTGTCCGTCCTCCGAAGCAAGTGGCAGTCCATGGCCTACGACTTCGAGGACCCGTCCATCCTGGAGAACTGGTACTACCCCGTGGCCGCGTACAACGGGCTGTCCCTGGACGGCGTCAATGACCCCTCGGTCCCTGGCTCCAAGAGCGGCGAAGCCTACTACCAAGCGCACCCGGAGCTGCTGGGCAACCACCTCACCTATCAGGACCGCGTGTTCGGCATCATGGAGGCCCCATCCCAGTGGCCAGTCAACGCCTACTACCGCTCGCAGGGGCGGCTGGAGGACCTCCCAGAGCCCCTCGTGCGGCCTTACGCCATCCCATCGTGGGTCACGCCGGGGGTCGCGTGGTCCTCCCAAGGCTACACCTGGGTCCGCATCTACACGTCCGAAGCCGACAGCTTCGGCAAGCCCGACGACGTGCCCGCCCTGCACACCTACGGCTACGTCCTTCACCGCTGGGTCGAGGACGCCGCCGGCGGGCACGTGGAACTCGTGCCCCCGACCACGGGTGTCCCCACGACCGGCAGCCCCACCGTCTCAGGCTGGAAGAATACGCTGGAGACCACGCCCGACGAGCCCGTGGCCTTCGCCGGGACCCTCCACGCCCCGGGCGGCGCCTCCCTCGTGCGCTTCGTCATCGGCACCGCCACGGGCACCGAGGACGTCCAGAGCTACCCCCTGCCCACCCCCCAAGACGAGATCGACCTGTCCACCTACGGGTTCAACCCCGGCACCTATGACAACGCCCTGGGCACCTACGTCGTCAACCTCCAAGTGGGCGTGGGCGGCGCCCCCCCCGTCCTGGTGGCCGTCGCGCTCGTGACCGTGCGCGAGGCGGGCTTCCAGCTCAGCTTCCCCGTGGCGGGCTACACCGCCTGGAGCGCCCCCATCAACTCGGTCTTCGACCACGCCATGACCACGCCCTACCAGAACAACGGCCAGGTCGTCGCCTACACGGGCGAGGTCGGCGACGGCAAGGCCAAGTGCGTGAAGGCGGGCGGCCGGGTCTGCGGCCGTCCCAACGCCGCGGCCGGGAAGTTCCAAGTGAACGGCCACTACCTGGGCGCCGGAGACGCCGCCCGCCTCTGGTACGAGGGCCACCCAGGCATCGACTACCACTTCGCCCGCGGCACCCAGCTCCTCGCCACGGCCCCCGGCGTCGTGTCCTCCCCGAACGCCTACGGCAGCTCCAAGTACAACATCCTCCAAATCGACCACGGCAACGGCTACGTCACCCAGTACTGGCACTGCGACTCCCACATCGTCGCCGACGGCACCCAGGTGGACACCGGAGACCCCGTGGCCACGGTGGGCGACCAAGGCGCCAAGGGCGCCCCGCACCTGCACCTGGAGATCCACCGCGACGGCGTCCCCGTGGACCCCTACGGCTGGACCGGCGAGGGCGCCGACCCCTACACGAAGGCCGTGAGCGAGAACCTCTGGGGCACCAACCCGGGCGTGGGCGGCGCCACCCCGTGCCTCGCCCAGTGCGTGGGCAACACCGTCTGCGCGGGCGCCCAGTGCCTGCCGCTGTGCGATACCGCGGACGACTGCCCCGGCGACGACGTCTGCGTGGGCGGCCTGTGCGCCCCCCCGTGCGCCGCGGGCGAGCCCGGGGCCTGCCTGGGCGAGGAGCAAGCCCACGAGACGCTCAGCGGACAAGGTGACGCCGGCGCCGAGACGATCGGCGCCGGGGGGGCCGACGCGGGCGCCCAGGCCGACGTGTCCGCCACCAGCCCCACGACGGCCACGCCCTCCGCCTCCTCGGGAGGGGGCTGCGCCGGCGCACCGTCAGCCCCCGCGAGCCCCTCCCCCCTGGGCGCCCTCCTGGGCCTGCTCCTGGCGCTGGGGCTCGCTACGCGCCGGTGGCGTTGACACGGGCCCGTCGCCAGGCCACCGTGACCGCGACACGACGACCCGGGGGACGATCCATGACCAACCGAACAAGGGCCACCCAGCGGGCTCGGGCCCGCTACGCCGCCGCGAGGCCGCCCGCGACGTTCGCCCTCGCGATCGCCCTCGCGGTCGCGTTGGGACTGGGCGCCTGCTCGGGCGGCCCGACGACGACCCAGGACGCTGGCAGCGGCGACGACTCCGCGATCGGCACGGGCGACACCGCGGACGCCCACGCGACCGACGACACCACGAGCCCGGACGACGCGCTCGACGCCGGGCCCAAGGACGACGGGGGCGACGCCGGAGAGGCCGACGGCGGCGACGCGAGCGAGGCCGACACGCCCGACGCACCGGACGCGAGCGACACCGGCGACGACGCACCGGACGCCGCCTCCCCGTGCGAGGCCGACGGGGCCTGCGACGACGGCGACCCCTGCACGATCGACGGCTGCGTGCCCGCCACGGGCGAGTGCCTCCATCTGCCCGCCGCCGCCGGGACGGCCTGCGACGACCAGGATGCCTGCACGAACGGCGACGCCTGCGACGGGGCCGGAGCCTGCCAGGGTATGCCCAGCGTGGACTGCGACGACGACAACCCCTGCACCGACGACACCTGCGACCCCGCCGATGGCACGTGCTTCCACGCCGCGGTAGAGGGCCTCCCCTGCGACGACGGCGACGCCTGCACCGCGGAGAGCCTGTGCACGTCCGACGGCACCTGCCAAGGCACGGACAGCGTGGACTGCGACGACGGGCTGGGCTGCTCGCTGGACGCCTGCGACCCCGAGACGGGCGCCTGCACCCACGACCTCTCCGAGTGCGCCTGCATCTCCAAGGAGAACTGCGACGACCAGAACCCCTGCACCGCGGACTCCTGTGACCCAGACAGCGGGACGTGCGCGAATACGCCCCTCCCCGGGGCCGAGGCGACCGCCGTGACGTGCGACGACGGCAACGCCTGCACGGAAGACGACGCCTGCGTGGACGGCGTGTGCCAGGGGACCCCCAAGGACTGCGACGACCAGATCGCCTGCACGCTGGACTCCTGCGACCCCGCGACCGGCACGTGCGTGCACGACGCCGCGGGCTGCGGGTGCCTGACGGATGCCGACTGCGAGGACGGCGACGCCTGCACGACGGACACGTGTGAGGGCAACGTCTGCGTCCACGCGACCGACCCGAACGAGGAGGGCCAAGCCTGCCTCACGACCACCGCGAACGGCGCCTGCCTCGCGGGGAGCTGCCGGGGCGTCGTGGAGGTCGCCGTGGGGACCCTCCACGCCTGCGCGCGCCTGGCCTCGGGCGACATCCGCTGCTGGGGCGCCAAGGACGGCGGGGCGCTGTGCGTGCCTCCCCAGGTCGATGACACCGACGGCACGGGCACCTCCCTGCTGGACGACCCCACCGAGGGGCCGTCGCTGGTCCAGGGGCTCGGGGCCGTGGCGCCCGCGGAGGTTCCCACGCTGCCCGCGCTGGCCGCAGGGACCGAGTTCACCTGCGCCCTCGTCGCCACAACGGACGGCGGCGCAGGCGCCGCCCCGCCAGCGACGGTCCGATGCTGGGGCACCAACAGCTACGCGCAGCTCGGGCTGCCCTCGGGCGGGCGACGCGACTGCGCCGACGCCGACAGCCAGCCCACCGAGGTGCGGCTGCTCGACGACACGGGCGTGGCCCAGGTCATCACGTCTCTCGCCGCGGGGGTCCTGCACACCTGCGCCCTCACGGCCGACGGTCTCGTGCGGTGCTGGGGCGCCAACAGCCGGGGGCAGCTCGGGACGGGCGGCACGAATCTGCCTCCCACGGCGTCCGACGGGCGTCTCGAGCCCTCTACGGTGGACCTGGGCGGAGAGCCCGCGATGGCCATCGCCGCGGGCGACGCCCACACGTGCGCCCTCCTCTCGAACGGCGACGTGCGCTGCTGGGGGGCCAACGGGCACGGCCAGCTCGGCACCGGAGACGTGGAGGATCGTTGGGCGAGCCCAACGAAGCCCGCCTCCACGGTCCACTTCGAGGGAGACCCCGCCGTGGCCGTCGCCGCCGGCTCCGCCCACACCTGCGTCATCCTGACGTCGGGCTTCGTGCGCTGCTGGGGGCAGAACCAACGCGGCCAGCTCGGCGCGGGCCACGCGAACGATCTCATGGACCAGCCCGGCGAGGAGCCGTCCTTCCTGAGCTTCGGGGACGATCCCCCGGTGGAGCTGGCCCTGGGGAACCTCCACTCCTGCGCCCGCACGGCATCCGGGGCCGTCTACTGCTGGGGCTCGAACGTCCACGCCCAGCTCGGCGGAGACCTCCGCCCCAGCAAGTACGACGCCATCCTGGACAAGAGCAACGAGGTGCCGCCCTTGGTGAACCTGGGGGCGCCGGCGGTGCGCCTCTACGCAGGGGGCGGCGAGACGTGCGCCCTCCTCTCCGACGAGCAGGTGCGCTGCTGGGGGCGCAACGACCGCGGGCAGCTCGGCGTGGGGCACACCATGCGCGTGGGCGGCGGGCCCTACGACGACCCGCCGCCCCACGACGCCACCGACCCACCGGACGAATGGGGTCCAGGCGTGCCCATGCCGCCCGCCATCACGAACGCCATGGGCGCCATCGGCGTGCCCTGCACGGGGATCGGCGACGCGGCGTGCCTGTCCCAGGTCTGCCAAGACGAACACTGCGCCCCCTGAACCAGGCGGCCTTGGATGGAGCCGGGAGGCGCGGTGCCCCAATCGCCGCGCTCCCCGGCCGCACCAACCGGCCTCTCCCAGCGAGGAGCGAACTCGATGCCTTCTGCCAGCGCGAACCACCAGGAACCAGCCCCTTCGGACGCCCAGCGTCCCACCACGCGCGGCGGCCCGTGGCCGCCCACACCAGCGCCCTTGGCACGAGCCGCCGCGCTCGCCCTCGCGCTCGCCCTCCTCGCCGTGGGCTGCGTGAGCTCGCAGCGGCCCACGGTGACGACGCCGGACGACGTCCCCGTGGACACCGTATCGGATAGCGCCCAGAACGCAGACGCGGGCGAGACGGAAGACGGAAACACCGACGACGGCGCGGGCACGACAGACGCGGAAGACGCGGACACGGAGCCCGCGTGCAGCATAGGTGAAGACTGCGACGACGGCGATCCCTGCACCGTGGGAGACGTCTGCCGCGCTGACGGAACCTGCGCGGGCACGACCATGGTCTGCGAGGACAACAACCCGTGCACGGTGGGCGCCTGTGCGCTGGTCGAGGGGGAGGCCAAGTGCCTCTTTGTGCCCCAGGCGGGGGGCACGTGCACCGACGGCCAAGCTTGCACGATCAACGACGCCTGCCAACCCGACGGGACGTGCGCGGGCGATCCCAAGACCTGTGACGACGGCGATCCGTGCACGCTGGACACGTGCAACGAAAGCGACGGCTCCTGCTCCCACACCTTCGCGATCAACGCCGCCTGCGACGATGGGAACGCCTGCACCGTGGAAGACGCCTGCACGCTCGACCCCCAAGACCAGAACACCCCCGTCTGCAGGGGTATCGCCAAGTCTTGCGACGACGGCCTGAGCTGCTCCACGGACACGTGCGACGACGCCACGGGGCAGTGCCAGCACGACATCTCGAGCTGCGTCTGCCTGACGGACGCCCAGTGCGACGACGGCGATCCCTGTACGGTGGACGCCTGCGGCGCCGACGGGACCTGCTCCAGCACGCCTTGGTCGGGGCCGACCGACCAGGCGCCCACTTGCGACGACGACGACCCCTGCACGGAGGGAGACGTCTGCCAGGGCGACGGGAACTGCGCAGGGACGCCCAAGGACTGCGACGACGACCTCGCCTGCACGGTGGACACCTGCGACGCGACGTCGGGGGCGTGCGTCCACGACGACGCGGCGTGCGAGTGCACGACGGACGCGGAGTGCGAGGACGACGATCCCTGCGCCCAGGGGGTGTGCGGCGACGACCGCATGTGCGCCATCCAAGCGGCCCAGCCGGAGGGTACCGCCTGCACCATGGGCGGCTCGGACGGCACGACCCCCGCCATCTCGGGAGCCTGCACCGACGCCCGGTGTGGGGGCGTGGTCCAGGTGGCGGCGGGTTTCCATCACACCTGCGCGCTCACGGCGGCGGGGGTCGTGCGCTGTTGGGGGCTCAACGACCACGGACAGCTCGGGACGGGCAACGACGAGGACCTCCTGTACAAGAGTGACCAGGTCGCGTCCGAGCTGGGCGGGGCGGTGTTCGACGGTGCGCGAGCGGTGGCCGTGGCCCTGGGTGACCGGTTCTCGTGCGCCGTGATGGACACGGGGGTGGTGCGCTGCTGGGGAGCCAACGACCGCGCGCAGCTCGGTCTCCTTGGGGGCGCGAGTCAGATGGACAACGACGGCGAGGCGCCGACGACGATCGCGTTCTGGGCCCACACGTATTCCCCCGGGCCCGGTGAACTGCCGTACAGCAACCCAGCCGTCGTGACGGACCTCGCGCAGACCACGGGGCCCGACGCCATCGCGTCAGGTGAGGCCTTCACGTGCGTCTTGGGCCAGTCGGGGCACATCCACTGCTGGGGGGCGAGCGACTACGAGCAGGGGTTGGGTGGGTGGCTCCTGAGCAGCGACTTCATGAAGAACAAGACCACGATCATGGACGAGGCCGACGAAAAGCCCAGCGATGTCTGGGTCGAGTACGGCGGCACGGCCCCCAAGCCGGGGGACCCAGTGCAGGTGAAGATCGTGGCAGGCCGGGAGCACGCCTGCGTCCTGGACGACGCCGGATGGGTGCACTGTTGGGGGCGGAACCAGTGGGGACAGCTCGGCCAAGGGAGCACGAAGAACTCATCCGATATCTTCTTGCCGAGCCCCTTGCTCGTGTCCTTCGCGCCGGACCGTGCGGTAGACGTGGCCGCCGGGGGCGACCACACGTGCGTGGCCCTGGCCTCGGGCCTGGTGCGCTGCTGGGGGAGGAACCACCGGGGGCAGCTCGGGGCGGGCCACACGAACGCCCTCATGGACGACGCGACCGAGAACCCCTCGGTGGTCTCGTTCCTGCCCCGCCACGCGGTGCGCGTGGCCTGTGGCGGCGCCCACACGTGCGCCCTCCTGGACGACGGGACGGTCCACTGCTGGGGGCAGAACGACTTCGGGCAGCTCGGCGCGGAGCACACCAACGACCTCATGGACGAGCCCGGCGAGAGCCCCTCGGACGTGAACCTGAGCGAGCCCGCCGTGGCCCTCACGGCAGGGCAGACGCACACCTGCGCCCTGCTCGCCTCCCAGCAGGTGGTCTGCTGGGGGCGGGGGCTCAATGGGCGGCTGGGCACTGGCTCCACGCTCCGCGTGGGGGACGCCCCGGGCACGATGCCTCCAGCCGGCTACTCCAACGCCATGGGCGCCCCGGGCTCGCTGTGCTCCCAGGGGGCGCTCCAATGTCTCTCGGGCACCTGCACGGCGACGAAGTGCGAGTAGACGCCGTGGGGGCTCGGGAGGCCCCCTCCCGCGCCGCGCCTCGGGGAAAACCCTGAGACGGATTCCAGCCTTCCCCCCATAGCGCGCGCGAGCCGGGGGGACGACCCTGGTGGACATCCTGGCCCTTGGCCCCAAGGAGTCCGCCATGCCCCGCCCCACGCCGGCCCCCCCCCCCCCGCTCACCGACACCCACCGCCCACGGCCCCACACCACACCTGCTACACGCTATGACGTGCTCG